>NZ_CP092480.1:1237500-1502500 GCF_022429645.1 Lutibacter sp. A80 | reverse complement strand
CTATAAAAGAAAATTTATCAGAAAAAGAAATCAAAAGCTCTATTAGTAATTGGAAACCTGATACTTATAGAGTATGATTTTTTTATCTATTTCTATTAGTAATTAAAGTTTTAAATTAATATTTAAAATTTCTTTTTTCATTATATGCTCTAACTTTAAGAGTTATTACCGCTATTATAAAATATAGTACTGTAAGCATCCATAAGCGATACCAATCGTTTATAACATCATAGAAAGGTGCTTCCATTTGAATTAATTTAACAAAGCCTGTGATACCAGATGTAGATGGGAGTAATTTAGCTAATTGTTGGTAAAAAATTGGAAATCCTTCCATTGGGAACGATAATCCACTTAACATTAGTGCAGGTACTGATAAGAGTACTAAAAATATTGTTGAATCTTCTCTTCTTTTAAAAAGGCTACTGATGGCTATTCCTAAGAAAATAACAGAAGTTAAATAAGGTAAAGAGAATAGGTATATATCAGCTAATGAAGCCCTAATAGGAATTGAAAATAATGTGTAAATTAAACCTATTTGAATTGGTAGAATTACCGCAAATATTAATGAGTATAATGTTGCTTTAGCTAATAATACGGGTATTGTTCCTCCTTTATGTAGTAATCTTGGAAAATTTGTATGTATTACTTTATCTTCTTTTCGAGAACCATTTAAAATTCCTATCCCCATTAAAATAACTAACTGTACTATTAAAGCAGTAAGTATTGGTATTAAATAGGTAGCGTAACCGGCTGAAGTGTTGAATAAACTAGTAGAGATTTGTTTTAATGGAATGTAATTTTGCTTTGCAAAAGCTATAGGTGTACCATTAGACATTTCTTTTTTTATTACAATTCCAGCATTAAAATTACCTGTTGTAACGGATACATCTACTAATACTTTTTTATAAAATATCATATTTGAAGCATCTGAAAAAGAAGTGATAGTAGTTTGTTTTCCACTTCTAATATCTTTTTCAAAGTTTTTAGGAATAATAACAATTCCCATTACTTTTTTAGAATAGTAATCTCTTTTAGCTTCTTGTATATCTGTGTATGTTGTAATAGTTTTTGTTCCTTCAGAAGCATTTAGCATAGCTATATAATCCCTACTTGTTTTAGTAGCATCTTGGTTTACTATGGCTACAGGAACGTCGTTAATTACTTCTTTAGAATAGATATATGTGTAAACAGTTAAAATACCAAATGCTACTAAAATAAATGTACTTATTACTGCTTTGTCTGATTTTATAGCATTCCATTCCGTAATAAATGTATTTATATATGAAACTTGAATTCTATGATATTTTTTATATAAATTTTTCATTATTAAATGCGTTGAAGAAAAGCCCCTTTTATTAAAAGTTTTTTTAGTTTATTATAACTTAATAGAACAGGAGCAATTGTTAATACAACCAAGCCTATAATTGAATACATGGAATAATACACAGGTATTCCTCTTTGAGTTTGATCTAAAAATAAATTTAAAAAATGTGTAAATGGAAATAAGTGACTCATCCATTGTAATACTTTTGGCATTCCAAATATTGGAAATGTAATTCCAGAAAAAGATAGACTAACAGCGGCAAATCCAGATCCAAATGTTAATGCTTCTCTAAAACTCTTACCGATTACTAAAAATAATATTGCAAAAGCTTGTGAAGCTGTTATTAAAAGAAATAATGAAAGTAAAACAACAGCTTTATTTCCATTTAAAGGGAAATCTTCAATAACAAACATTGCTATAAACATAATAAGTCCAACTAAAAAGTACCATAGTGTATAAGGCGTAATTTTACCTAATATAATTGTTGTAATATTTCCTTTACCAATGTTATATAATTTTTCACCTTTATTATATTTTAAATCGTTACCAAAACAATAGATGGTTGTTAATATTACAAATATTTGAAAAAACAATGTTAAAAAACCTGAATTTAAATAATACGAATAGTTAGTGTATGGATTGGCAAACACATGATTGTCAGATGTTATTGGTTGGTAATTACTTTTAGCTTGCTCTATATAGATGCCTTTTTTTAGCTGTTTTTGTACATTTATACCCGCAGAAATAATTCCGATAGCACTTTTAAATGCTTTATTTTCTAAACCAGAAGCTAATAATAAATTGCTATTGAATTGATTTATAATTGAGACTTGTTTTCCTTGATTTAATTCTTTACCAAAATTTTTAGGAATTGTAACTAGTCCATATACTTTTAATTCTTTTATTAATGTTTCACCTTCTAATTGGCTGGCAGGTTTAAATACTACTTTTAATTCTGGTGTAGCGTCTAATTGACTTGTTATATTTCTTGATGTAGAAGAATTATCTAAGTCAATAACTGCAATTGGTAAGTCTCTAGCAACACCATTATCTAGCAAGCTAAGAAAAAATACCATTGATATAAAAGGTAATATTACTGCAAAAATAAACATAGATTTGTTATGAAATAACATTCTAAATTCACGTTTTGCAATATGTAAATACGATTTCATTTTATTTATTAAATTGAGAATAATCAATTAAAAGACTCATACCTGGACGTAATTCTGTTTCTGGGGTTTTTGGAGCCGCTTTTATTTCAAAAGTTCTAACATCAAAATCTCCTGTAGATTTTGTTGCTTTCCAAGTAGCATAATCTCCTAAAGCTGCAACATAGTAAATTTGAAAAGTAACTTCTTTATTTTCTAAAGCAGGAATAGTTGCCTTAAATTCTGACCCTTTTTTGAAGTTATATAAGTTTGTTTCTTTTACGTTTACTATGGCGTAAGAATTAGATAAATCTACTAAGTGTGCAACAGGGTAACCAGCTCCAATTAATTCGCCTTCTTCAGGTAAAAAATCTAATACTTCTGCATTTATAGGACTTATAATAAAGCGTTCATTTTTATAACTTTCCAGCTCACTTAATGCACCTTCGGCTTTTCTAACTAAAGCATTTGCAGCTTCAATATCTTCACTTCTGGCACCTTTTAAAGCTAATTGATATTTGTTATACGCTGCTTTTTGATCGTTTAGAGCAGCTTCTTTTTTAGCAAACACTTCATCCTTTTTTTGTTCAGAAACCACACCGTCTTTAAATAAATTTTCGATACGTTCGTAAGATTTAACCATTACATTTGCTCCAGCAGTAGCTTTTTCATACAGACTTTTATAAGCATTAATTTCTTCTTTTCGAGCACCGTTTCTGGCTTTGTCTTTTTGGGCATTTGCGGCATCTTTAGCAGCAAGAGCTTGTAATTCTTTAGCGTCTATTTCTGGACTTTCTAAGGTTGCTAATAATTGACCTTTAGTAACGCTTGTTCCTTCTTTTACTTCAATAGATTTTAAACGTGTTGGTAATTTTGAAGATAAATAAATTTCTTTAGCTTCAATTCTACCTTGTAAAATAACTGGATTTGGTTTGCTCATAAACCAAATTCCTGTTAATACTAATATTGTAATAAGAATAATACTTATAGCTGATTTTATAACTTTTGAATTTTTCATTTTCGATATTAAATTTGATTCAAGAAATTTTCTGTTTTGTTTAGACTTACCATTAATTCACCATAGGTTGTATTGTAATAGTAAAGTGCTTTTATTTTAAATAATTTAATTTGAGTTAGTTGTAAAGTAGCATCAATTACTTCGAGTGAAGTACCTGTACCTTCTTCAAATGCACGAGTTCTCATAAACTTTAATTTTTCAGCTAAAGCTAAATCTGTTGCTAAACTATTGTATTGTTCTCGTTGTTTTTCTAATTCGTTATATAATTTTTCGGTATAGGTTAATAAATTTAATTTAGCTTGTTTTTCCAATTGTTGTACTTGTAAAACTTTATGCTTTGCAGCTTTAATTTTGTGTTCTCTTTCAAAACCATTAAACAAGTCCCAAGAAGCACCAACACCCACTAACCATTTTGTTTCTAAAAGATCTAAATTATCTTTCCAAAAAGTGTGTTTTCCAAATAAGGCTACTTTAGGAAAATATTCACTGTTTTCAACTTTAACGCCAACTTTAGCAAGTTCTTCATTTTTTTCTAAAAATTTTAATTGTTCATTTTCTTGAATCATTTCTTGTTGAAATTCATTTAATGAAGGTTGTATTGTTGGATTAATAAAATTTGTTGAAGTTGTATTAAAAGCTTCATCTCCAATTAAATTTTTAATTGCAGTAGTAGCTAAAGAAACATCTTGTTGCGCAGCTAATAATTCGCGTTTAGCATTAGATAGTGCCACTTTTGCATTTAAAGTTTCTACTTCTGGAATAATACCATTTTCAAATAATTTAATTGCGTGTTCATTATGCAATTGTATAGTTTCATATACTTTTTGACGTAAATTTTCTGCTTCTTTGGCCAATTTAAGTTTAAAATAATAATCTATTAACTTTATTGTTAAAGCATTAGTTTTTATTTTATGATGATTTTCGGAAAGTTCATAATTAATTTTTGAAGCTTTATTAGCTGCATTTATTTTTCCACCTGCAAATATTGGCCAATTAATATCTGCTGATGCAAAACCTAAATTTTTGTCTTGTAGTGTAAAATTCCAATCACCTAATACTGACGGGTCAGCTACACCAAGAAGTCCACTAACCATTGTACGTTGTTCATTTAAATCAACTTCTATATCATTGTCTAAATTTAAATAGGTTGCAGAAACACTAAGCGAAGGATATCTTAATCCTTTTACCGCCTTTAATTCTTCCTGTTTTGCGTTTACTTCTTGTTGAGAAGCATTTAAATCACCATTTTTTATAAGCATTAAATTATAAGCTTCTTTTAGCGACAATTCTTGAGCTGTGATACTAGCTGTAATAAGAACTAAAAGAATAGTTAATTTTTTTGCAGTAGGTTTTAATACCAATTTTAAATGAGTAAGCATTGTTAATTATCTTGTTTTAGTATATTTAAAATGTTATTAGTAATGTAGTTAACGTTGTTGTTGTTTTCGTCTATTTCTTCAATTCCTAAAAAGTTATTTTTTTTATAATGAACATAATCTATAGCATAGGTTAGAATGTGATAGCTTAAATCTAGAATTCCAACATTTTTGCCAATTTCACCAGATTTTTTACCAATATTTAAAAGTTGTTGCATTAAAGCAATGCTTTTATCTTTTAAAGCATTGGGTATTACAAAATTATCATTGTGTAATAGTTGGTAAAAGAAATTAGAAGCTTCAGTTTCATTTATGGCAAATACAAATCTATTTTGAACAAAAATTTTAATAATAGGAGCAATACTTGTATGTTTTAAGTTAATTAGAAATTCTAATTCACCTATTAAAGAGTCAATTTTATCAAAATATAATTCATCAATTAACGCTTGTTTACCACTGTAGAGTCTGTATAAATAGCCTCCACTAACATTTGCATTTTTAGCAATCATTGCTATAGTTGCCTTTTCTATACCATGGTCCACAATGGTTTTCATAGTTGCTTGTTTTATACGAGCCAATTTTTCTTCATCTATTTTTCTAGCCATTTATTTAAAATAAAAAAATTCCGACTGCAAATATATGAATAAACATTCATTCATTAATTGTTTTTTTATTTTTTTTATTTATAAACGATATTCTTTATAATTTAGACGATATTTAAAAACCATGTATGCTATTTTAGATTGTAATAGTTTTTATGCCTCTTGCGAGCGTATATTTAAGCCTAATTTAATAGGAAAACCCATAGTGGTTTTATCTAATAATGATGGTTGTGTAATAGCGCGCAGTAGTGAAGCAAAGGATTTAATTCCAATGGGAGCAGAGGCGTTTAAATATAAAGTTACTTTTAAGGAAAATAATATTCATGTGTTTTCGTCGAACTATTCGTTATACGGAGATTTAAGTACACGGGTAATGAATATTATAGGGCAATTTTCGCCAGATATTGAAGTTTATTCTATAGACGAAGCTTTTTTTAAATTAGATCATATTAAAGCTGAGGATTTAGAAGCGTACGTTTTAAAGATTAAAAAAACTGTTGAAAAATGGGTCGGAATTCCTGTTAGTATTGGTGTAGCACCCACAAAATCACTATCTAAAGTAGCAAATAAAATTGCAAAAAAGTTTACAGTTAAAACAAAAGGAGTGTACGTTATTACTTCTGAAGAACAACGAATTAAAGCCTTAAAATGGACAAAAGTTGAAAATGTTTGGGGAATAGGAAGGCGTATTTCAAAAAAACTAAAACAGATAAATATAACTACAGCATATCAATTTACGCAGTTACCAGATCAATTTGTAAAGAAGCAGTTTTCGGTTGTTGGTTTACGTTTAAAACAAGATTTAGCGGGTATAGAAACTATTGGTGTAGAAAAAATACAAGACAAACAAAATATAGCAACTACACGTACTTTTGAAAAAGCAATTCAAGATTTTGAGCCCATAAAAGAACGTATTGCTACATTTGCAAATTCTTGTGCCCAAAAATTACGAAATCAGTATTCAGAAAGTACTTGCTTGTATGTTTTTTTAAGAACAAGCAGTTATACAGAAGAGAAAAGAAATGTTGGAATGGTAGTGCATTTACCGTATGCAACAAATTCTAGTATTACCATTTGTAATTTTGCAATTAAAGGTATTCAGCAGTTATATAAGCAAGGTTTTAATTATAAAAAGGCAGGTGTAATTGTTATGGGGATTCAACCAGAAAAAGTACACCAATTTTCTTTATTTTTAGATGAAGAGCCTAAACATAAAGCTTTAATGAAAGTTATGGATCGTATAAATTTAAAATATAGAACACCAAAAATTAAAATAGCGAATCAAGATTTAGATAAGACTTGGAAAATGAAACAAGAACACTTGTCTCCAAGATATACCACTGTAATTGATGAGATAATAGAAATAAAATGCGATTGAAAAAAATAGGAGATACAGAAAAAATAACTTTTTATATTCCTGAAACATCGGGGTCTATAGTGCGACCAATTGTAAATGAGGATATTGCAGCTGGTTTTCCTTCGCCTGCTGAAGATTTTAAGGAAATTAGAATCAGTTTAGATAAAGAATTAGTACAAAACGAAAATGCTACTTTTTATGCTCGTGTAAGAGGTAATTCTATGGTTGATGCTAATATTGAAGATGGTGATTTATTGGTAATAGATAGAAGTATTGAAACTAGAGATGGAAAAATAGCGGTATGCATGTTAGATGGTGAGTTTACAATTAAACGGTTAAAAGTAGAGCAGGATTGTATGTATTTAATGCCTGAAAATAGCAATTATAAGCCAATAAAAGTAACAGAAGAGAATGAGTTAATTATATGGGGAATTGTTACCTACGTAGTTAAGAAGGTTTAATTTTTTTAGTTGAAGTGTTAAAAAGGTATAATGTTGAATAATAAGTTGAGAATGAAATGCGTGAGCGGTTGAAGTGGTATCCTTTTGCTTTTTTGCAAAAGATTTAACGGAAGACGCGACGGCATTTTTTTTGCCGGCACGCCCAAAATATATTAGTTGTTTAAAACACTTCTTGAAATAACAATTTTTTGAATTTCAGAAGTACCTTCATAGATTTGCGTAATTTTAGCATCACGCATTAAACGTTCTACATGATATTCTTTTACAAATCCATAGCCACCGTGAATTTGAACAGCTTCAACAGTTACTTGCATTGCCATTTCTGCCGCATATAATTTAGCCATTGCACCACTTAAATCATAATTTAATTGTTGATCTTTTTCCCAAGCAGCTTTTAAGCATAACATACGCGCAGCTTCAATTTGAGTTGCCATATCGGCTAATTTAAAGGCAATTGCTTGGTGTTTGCTTATTTCTTTGCCAAAAGATTTACGTTCTTTAGAATATTTTAAAGCTAATTCGTAAGCTCCAGAAGCTATTCCTAATGCTTGGGATGCAATTCCAATTCTTCCTCCAGCAAGTGTTTTCATTGCAAATTTAAAACCAAAGCCTTCTTCTCCAATTCTATTTTCTTTAGGTACTTTTACATCGGTAAACATTAAAGAATGTGTATCTGAGCCTCGAATTCCTAATTTATTTTCTTTTGGTCCTACAACAAAGCCATCCATTCCTTTTTCAACAATTAGAACATTAATTCCCTTATGTCCTTTGCTAACATCTGTTTGTGCAATAACTAAATAAACGCTTGCATTATTACCATTTGTAATCCAATTTTTTGTACCGTTTAAAAGGTAATAATCTCCCTTGTCTATAGCTGTTGTTTTTTGAGAAGTAGCATCAGAACCGGCTTCAGGTTCACTTAAACAAAATGCACCAATAATTTCACCAGTAGCTAATGGAACTAAATACTTTTGTTTTTGTTCTTCGGTTCCGTAAGTTTCTAATCCCCAACATACTAATGAGTTGTTTACAGACATTATTACCGAAGCTGAAGCATCAATTTTAGAAATTTCTTCCATTGCTAATACATACGAAACAGTGTCTAAACCACTTCCTCCATATTTTGGATCAACCATCATTCCTAGAAAACCAAGTTCTCCCATTTTTTTTACTTGTTCTGTAGGAAACTGTTGCTTTTCGTCGCGTTCAATTACACCTGGTAATAGCTCTTTTTGAGCAAAATTACGTGCAGCATCGCGTATCATTATTTGTTCTTCTGTTAAGTTAAAATCCATAATTGATAAAAGTTGTTAGTAAAAGTTTGCTTTTACACAAATATAAGTCTTTTTTAGGTTCTTTTTTGTTAAAAATGTAAAGTGAGCAAAATCTAGTGAAGAAAAGAATTGTAGTTCATGGAAAAACTTATTAAAATACGTATTAGATTTTAGTATATTTACAACCTTTAAATAGTTGTATTAAAAAAGTAACTATAAGTGGTTTTACCATAAAGCGCTATTGTTGTAAAAATGGAAATAATACATTTTTTTATATGTAGTGTATTTATGCTTTTAATACAATTTTAAATTATTATCATCGTTAAAGAAAAATAAAATAAAGAATAATCTATGTTATTAACAATGTTACAAAATTCAGACGATTTGTTAAACGAAACTATTTCTGAAGAAAAAACACTTTCAATTTATAAATTAATTATGGATGGAGGCGTTGGAGGTCAAGTTATTATTGCTATTTTAATTGTATTATTGGCTGTTGCGCTATACATATATTTTGAACGATTTTTTGCCATAAAAGCAGCTGCAAAAACCGATAGTAATTTTATGAATCAGATTAGAGATCACGTTTCACATGGTAAATTAGATGCTGCAAAAGTGTTATGTGCACAGGTTAATTCTCCAGCTTCACGTTTAATTGAAAAAGGAATTTCTAGAATTGGAAAACCTTTAGCAGATATTAATTCGGCTATTGAAAATGCGGGTAGATTAGAAATTTATAAATTAGAAAAAAATGTTCCTGTATTGGCAACTATTGCTGGGGCTGCACCTATGATTGGGTTTTTAGGAACCGTAATTGGTATGATTGTAGCAATTCACGAAATTGCAAATGCAGGTGGCCAAATAGATATTAAAATGCTGTCAGATGGATTATATACTGCTATGACAACAACTGTAGCAGGACTAATTGTGGGGATAATTTCGTACATACAATACAATCATTTAGTAGTTAGAACTAATAAAGTAGTGTATGAAATGGAAGCAAAATCTGTTGAGTTTTTAGACTTATTAAATGAGCCAATTTAATGCGCAGTATTATTAAATAGTTTAGAGTAAAGAATTAAACACTTCAACAAAAATAAGTATGGATATTAGAGGTAGAAATAAAGTAAATCCAAATTTTAATATGTCGTCTATGACAGATATTGTGTTTTTACTCCTCATTTTTTTTATGATTACTTCAACATTGGTTACAACCAGTGCTTTAGATATTTTATTGCCAAAAGCAAGTGGTAAAACCGAAAATAGACAATCAACAGCTGTAAGTATCACTAAAAATTTAACGTATTATATTGATAACAAAAAAGTGAATGAAAATAGCTTGGAACAAAATTTGTTAAAGATATTGGCCGGTAAAGATAGCCCAACTATAGTTTTACGCGCAGAAGAAGGAGTTCCTATAGAAAAAGCGGTAAAAATTATGGATATTGCAAACAGAAATAGATTTAAAGTAATATTAGCAGTAAGACCAAAATAAAAAATGTCTAGCTTTTTAAATACAAAACATAAAAGAAAATCAGCAGTTATAACAAGTGTTATTATGAGCTTGTTACTAATTCTAATGTTTTTTGTTGGAATGACATATTTAGATCCTCCGGAAGAATATGGAATTGCAGTTAATTTTGGAACCTCAAATGTAGGTCAAGGTAACGTACAACCTAAGGAACCATTAGCTCCTGCTCCTAAAGAAACTGTAGAAGAAATAGAAGAAGTACAAGAGGAAATACAAGAAGAAGTTGTAGAAGAAAGTACTGTTGAAGAAGTACAAGAAGTTACTGAAGATGTTGCAACGCAAGAAAGCGAAGAATCAATAGCAATAAAAAAGCAACAAGAAGCTAAGAAAAAAGCAGAAGAAATAGCCAAACAAGCCAAACTTCAAAAAGAAAAAATTGAACGAGAAAAACAAGCTGCAATTGCTAAACAAAAAGCAGAAGAAGCAGCTAAAAGAGAAAAATTAGATGCATTAATTGGTGGTGTAAGTAATTCTAAAGGAACTGCAACAGGAGGTGAAGGAGATGATAATGAAGCAGGTGATAAAGGTAAAGTTACTGGAGACCCTAATGCTAGCGGATATTACGGAAACGGCGGTGGCGGTGGAGATGGTGATTATAATTTAGGTGGTAGAAAACCTTTAAGCAGACCAAAACCAAATTATATTTGTAATGAAGAAGGATTGGTAGTTGTTAGCATAGAAGTTGATACTAATGGTAGAGTTATTAAAGCTACAGCAGGTGTAAAAGGCTCTACAAATACAGCAACTTGTTTGTTAACACAAGCTAAAGAAGCAGCTTTAAAAACTACCTGGCAGGCAGATTCAAATGCTCCATCAAAACAAGTAGGTACTATAAAATATAGATTTTCATTATCTCAATAATTTTTAATGAATTATAACAACACCCTTAGCTGGATGTTTTCTCAATTGCCAATGTATCAAAGGCAAGGAAACACCGCTTTTAAAAAAGATTTAACCAATAGTTTAGCTTTATCTAAACATTTAAATTTTCCAGAAAAAAAGTTTAAAATCATTCATGTAGCTGGTACAAATGGAAAGGGATCTACAAGTCATATGCTAGCTTCAATATTACAAGAAGCTGGTTATAAAGTTGGTTTGTACACATCTCCACATTTAAAAGATTTTAGAGAACGGATAAAAATAAATGGAAAAGTAATTAGAAAAGCGGATGTTACTAATTTTATAAAAAACAATAACGATTTTTTAGTTGAAAATAAGCTTTCCTTTTTTGAAATGACTGTAGGTTTGGCTTTTGACTGTTTTGCAAAGCAACAAGTAGACATAGCAATTATTGAAGTAGGCTTAGGGGGAAGGTTAGATTCTACAAATATTATAACTCCAGAAGTTTCTGTAATTACAAATATTGGGCTAGACCATACACAATTTTTAGGAGAAACATTGCCTGAAATAGCTTTTGAAAAAGGTGGAATAATAAAAAATAATATTCCTGTAATTGTTGGTGAATTTCAAGAAGCTGTATTTCCAGTATTCGAAAAAATTGCTTCAGAAAAAAATGCGCCACTATTTTTGGCTTCAGAAAATTACACGGCTAATTACCAATCAGATTTAAAAGGTAGTTATCAGCAGCATAATATAAAAACAGTTGTAAAAACTATTGAAATCTTAAAAGGTAAAAACTTTAATATTTTAGAAGAAAATATTAAGCAAGGATTGTTAAATGTAAAAAATAATACAGGACTTTTAGGAAGGTGGCAGTTATTGAATGTTAATCCAAAAGTTATATGTGATACAGGCCATAATAAAGAGGGTTTAAGTTATGTGTTAACTCAGCTTCAAAATGAAGCGTTTGATACCTTACATTTTGTTTTTGGTGTTGTAAATGATAAAGATCTAAAACAAATTCTTCCCCTGTTTCCTAAAAAAGCAACTTATTACTTTTGTAAGCCAGATATTCCAAGGGGTTTAGATGCAATAAAATTGAAATTACAGTGTGCTTCTTTTGGTTTAAAAGGTGAAACATATAGTTCTGTACAAGCAGCTTATAAAGAGGCCTTAGAAAACGCTTCGGATAATGATTTAATTTTTATTGGAGGAAGCACTTTTGTTGTTGCTGAAGTTGTTTAATAATTTAGCTTGTATTTTAATATTTTTTACATTTTTATTGAATACGTATTAAATTAAGTGATTAAATTTTTTTTTTAAAAGATTGATAAAGAGTGTTTTGTTTTTTGAATAAAAAAAATAATCAATTATATGTCATTTTTATAGCAAAAACCTTTGGCAAATTAAAAATAGATTATATATTTGCATCCGCTTAGGGCAATTAGCTCAGTTGGTTCAGAGCACCTCGTTTACACCGAGGGGGTCGGGGGTTCGAATCCCTCATTGCCCACCAAAGTAAATCCTACTAGAAATAGTAGGATTTTTTATTTTATTTTGATTAAAACCTTTGTCAAGTTAAAAATAGATTATATATTTGCATCCGCTTAGGGCAATTAGCTCAGTTGGTTCAGAGCACCTCGTTTACACCGAGGGGGTCGGGGGTTCGAATCCCTCATTGCCCACCAAAAAAAATCCTACTAGTAATAGTAGGATTTTTTTATGTTTTTTACTTAATAAAAACACCTTGTTTTAGGGTGCTATTCAAAGTTTATTCTTTTGCTATTTTTAGAAGTATAGCTTCTTTTAAATGTATTTTAGCTAAATATATTCCTGTTGGATTATTTTCTAAGTTAAGTTGTACCTTACCGTATAAAACAGGGTAGGTTTTAGATGAAATTAATTGCGATTGCATATTGTAAATATCAATAGTTACTGCTGTTTCAGTAGTTGGCAATGCTATTTCAAAAGAACCTTGAGTTGGATTTGGATAGGCAATAATATCTTCAAATAAATTAATTTGCTTAGTATAAGTACCTTCGCATGGGACTGCAGTTTTTACAGCTACAACATCTCCATGTTTGGTTGAAATTGTGAATTCTGGAGCATAGGTATTTAAAACTAATTGATCATTTACATAAATATTAAAAGGAGCTGTTCCATCTGAAATTTGTATAGATGCTGTTTTAGAGCTCATACTTGTTTTTCCTGAGACTGTAGTTCCTTGTTCAATGGAAACTTCATAGCATTGTTGGTATGTTTCTCCATCAATTTCAATACAAAAGTTATAGGCGCCAGGTGCTAAATTTTCAACCAATAGTGGTGTGCTATTTGTAAAATTATAATTTTCTTCATTTATAATGACTGAATAATTATAATCAGCTACAGCAGTAATACTTATTTGTCCGTTATTTTTACCTGGACAAGTTTCTCCAGTAGTTTCAATAGTAAAGTTATTGGCAGCTAAATTAAAAGTAGCACAGCCAGTTTCATTTACTTCTTGTCCTATTGGTGTATTTGGGCATAAATCTTCTGTGTCTGGTACACCGTCGTTATCGCTATCGTCTGCAGCAGTTCCACCGCGTGGGTCTAATATTTTTTTAGAAGTATATAATTTATATTCTCCCGGCTTTAAGGTGATAGATTGTGTTGTGGTTGAAAGGTTATTTTCTTCACCGGTAAAGTATTCGTACCAAGTTCCTGTTTTTGTAAAATTGGCGGTAATAGATTTACTAGTGATGTCGAAATTACCAACAATAACTACATCAAAAGAATTGTTTTTTAAGACAATATTTTTTGTTAAACCACTCACGTTTAATGTAAAGTCTGTTGTGTTAAATACTTCAGGGTATTTTGTTTTAAAAGCAATCATTGTAGACCAAGTTGTGTAAATATGGTTTCTAATGGGATCATCTTTATATTCCCATTTTATTGGCTTTCTTCCAACTCTATCATTGTAATCTATGCTATAATCGTAACCAAGTTCACCAAATTGCCAAATCATTTTTGGACCAGGAATTGTAAATAAAAACATACCAGCAAGTTCTTCTCTTGCTAAAGCTGTATTTAGATTTTTTACTGAATAATCATCGTTAGAGTTTCCATATTCAAGGTTTTTATACATTAAACGTTCTTCATCATGACTTTCCATATAACCAACTATATTTGGTGTATTCCATCCACGTTCTTTATATGAAATCCAAGAAATGTCTGTTTCAGAATTATACCCCATAGTATTTTGGTTATATGTGTGATTCATATTTCCCCAAAGCATAATTCCATAGTCTGCAAGTTCTTTTTCTTCTGGGTTATCCGATAAATGTTCAAAAATTACGTAGGGTTTATTGGTAGGGGCGTGGTTCCAAACTTTATCAGCATAGTTTTTTAAAATTCGAATTCTATCTGCATCGTGAGTGCTCGCCCAGTTATCTGAACCAGTCCATTGTGTGTTGGAAAATCCTTTTGTGAAATCGAAGCGAAATCCATCAATTTTATATTCAGTCATCCAATATTCTAATACATCATTAAAAAATGAAGTTGTATAACTAGATTCATGATTAAAATCGTACCCCCAATGTGCGCTAGTATTATCGACGAAATTATGATCTTGATTGTACCAAGGGTTATCTGCAGCAGGTTTATTATTTACAGAATCCCAATACATTTGAACTAAAGGAGATTGTCCGTAAGAATGATTAAAAACAACATCGGCTAAAACAGCAATACCTCTTTTATGGCATTCATCAACCAAAGTTTTAAATGCATTTTTAGTTCCATAAGCTTTATCTAAAGCAAAGTATAATGCAGGGTTGTATCCCCAACTATCTGCTCCTTCAAATTCGTTAACGGGCATTAATTCAATGGCATTTATACCTAATTCTTCTAAATAATCAAGCTTAGAGAGAACTTCGGTATAAGAATCTGTTTCTACAAAATCACGCACATGTAATTCGTAAATAATTAAATTGTCTTTATTTGGTCTTGTAAAATTTTCAACTTGCCAATTGTATGTTTGTTCATTTATTTTAAAAGTTGAAACATAACCTTCGGTTAAATTTGTTGGATATTCTTTTAAATTCGGATAATTTCCTTCATTTATATATTGATCTGTCCAAGGATCTAGTATTTTTTCTGAATAAGGATCGGCAACTTTAGTTTCGTAATCGATTAAATATTGATATGCATATTCTGTATCAGCATCTAAGTTATTTAATGTAATCCAAAAGTATTCACCGTCTTTATATAGTTGATAATCTTCATTAATAGTCCAATTGTTAAAATCACCTATTAATATAACATCATTTTTATTAGGAGCTAAAAGTACAAAAGTAGCAGTACCATCTCCATTATTATTAAAACCATTTTTAACACCCAAAGGCATAGTTTGGTTTTGTGTAGGAGTTTTTACATAAATAGAAATTTCAGTTTCTGAAGTTTCGCTGCCAGAAGTTGCAGTAGCTTTAATAGTGTAAGTTCCTGTATTAGAAAGGGTAAAAGGAGTTGTTATGTTTTTACTGTTTGATATTGTTTTTTGTGAAACTCCATTTACAAAAAGTTCTAAATCTGCATCTAAAGAAGCTTCTGCAGTTATATTTATTGTTGAATTTAAGTTGTAAGCACTTGTGTTTGTAGGTTCTGTAAAAGTGATGTTTAAGTCACCTTGTTCATATAAGGAGATAAAAATATCTTCTCCATTTTTTGTATTTCCATCTGCTGAACGAAATACAAAACATAATTCTGTAATTTTTTCTGAAGTTGGAACATTGTAGAAACCATGTACATCTGGTGTAATTAATAATTCATAGTTGTTTCCACTAATATGCGTTAATTTTGGTTGTGTGGTATTGTCTCCCCAAGATTCAATAACATTTTGCCATTGTTCTCCATTTACAGTCACACCTGTATGTGCATAAATATCTCCAGTATAACCATCTAAACCAGTACCAGTTGCGTCAAATTTTATAGTAATTTCTCCAGAGTTAGTCGGTAATGTAGGCACAGTGGTTACCTGAGAAAAAGTTACTGTTGAAAGTATTAAAAATAAAAGAAATAGTGCTTTTTTCATATTTATTAAATGAGAAAAACTGCATAAAGATGATTAATTTTTATGCAGTTTTTAATTATTTTACATTATAATATTAATTATTCTGGCCACGCATACATTGCAATAGTTTGAGCTACTGAATCGAATACAATGTTATAAGTACCAGCTGTTACAGGAATATTATCTCCACCAGCTTCTAAAGTACCGTCATTTCCAGTATCACCAAAATCAGCACCCCAAGCATCGTTTTGACGAATTTTTATTTCACCATCTATTAGGGTTATGCCATTAATATAGTAAACACCTTCGTTAATTCCAAAATCTGGAATAAATTTAGTATCTGGTCCATCCCATCCATTAGGAGTTGCACTACCTACTAAGCCCCAAACATCTATTTGTTCAAGTGTGTATTCTAAGGTATTTAGATTGAAAGTAACCAAGTAATTACCAGCTGTTATAGGAATGTTATCTCCTCCAACTTCCATTGAACCATCAAGTCCAGAATCTCCATAATTTAATCCCCAGTCGTTATTAAATCTAAATTTAAATTCTCCATCAGCTAAAGTTACAACAGTTTTCCAATTGTCTTGATAAGGATTGTAATCTAATTTAAAATCTGGACCATCCCATCCGTTAGGAGTTGCATCTCCAACTAATCCCCAAGTAAATGGTTCTATACTCCAAGTTGCATCATTTTCATTAAATATTATTTTATAGCTTCCAGCATCAACAGGAATATTATCTCCGCCTTCTTCTAAAATACCATCCATACCAGTATCACCATAGTTTACTGCCCAATCATTATCTTTACGGATTTTAATTTCTCCATCTTTAAGAGTTGCATAAGAAACATAAACTCCAGGAGTTGTGGTTTGGTAAAAAGGAATATCAAGAATAAACTCGTTACCCCAGGCTCCAGGAGTAGCACTTCCTACCAATCCCCAAGCAGATGATAAATCTAGTAATGAAGAGTAAGGAGTAACATTAATAGTTACAGGCTCTGAATACATTATTTGAGCATCACTTAAAGTAATTTGAACTTTAAAATCTATAGCAGTAACTTCATTAGGAGCTAGACCTAATGAAAGCATCTTACTATTTAATTCTTGAGCTGTAAATACTTTGCTTAAGTCAGTTCCTGCTGTAACAATTTGAGCTTCAGTAAAATCTCCACCTTCTAGGTCTATTAATAACTTGTAAGATGGTGCAGCACTGTAACCATAATTTGGATTAGTCCACGAAACAGTTAATATTTCGTTTGTGGCTAGGTCTTCTGTTAATACTACAGTTGATGTAGAAACACTAACAGTTGTATTTGCTTCTTCAGCTAATTCTATAAATTCTCTATCATCACAAGCTCCTAATATGAATAGAAAGCTTAGTAAAAAGATAGAATTTCTAATTAATTTTTTCATTTTATTCAAATATTAGTAACCTTGATTTTGAGTAAGGTTAGGATTAGTAGATAATACGTTAACAGGTAAAGGGAATAGGTTTCTGTGTGAACCAACAGAAATTCCAACTGCTTCATTACCTTTAAAAGGCCATAAATAGCTATCAGTTGTAAAGTAGTTGTAACGAACTAAGTCAGTACGTCTTTGGCCTTCCCAGTATAGCTCTCTAGATCTTTCGTCTAATACAAAGTCTAAGTCTATATCGCTAGTATTTACATTACCAGAAGTATTTCCGTATGCTCTAGTTCTCAATTCGTTAATTTTTGAAGTTGCGTAGCTTAAATCGCCTCCACCACCTCTAAGTGTAGCTTCTGCATAGTTTAAATAAATTTCAGCTAAACGAATTAAAGGTAAATCTGTGTCAGTAAAATCTCCTCCAGCATCACTACCTTGATTTCCATTAGAATCAATATTTTTAAATTTAGTTACAGCATATCCATCTTCAAAAGTAGGGATACTTTCAATTTCTAAATTTTGACCATCTGAATGGAACATTGCTCTTCTGTCTCCTTGATAAGGTTCAATAGAGTAGGTGTTTGTATTTAAATCTAAAAGGATATAGTAGGTTCCAGGATTTGTAATAGCAATATTAGTTCCATCAGTTTCTAATGTACCATCAGCATCGGTATCACCGAAATTCACACCCCAATCTTCATTAAATCTAAACTTCATTTCACCTGCATTTAAATCAGCATAAAGTTCATATTTATTAGTGCTTGTTTCATACATCTCCATATCTGGACCATCCCAAGAGTTAGCTGTTGCGTCACCAACTAATCCCCAATCAGATGTTGAGCCTAGAGCATTATTTAAGGCAGTTACATCTGCTTTAAATTTATTTACTAAGGCTTTGGTAGTTCTAAGACCACCCCAGCCTCCATTTACTCCAAATTTTGTTGCATCCATTGTTCCACCAATAGCAGCATGAATTAAAAATGTTGAACCACCATAGGTTTGAGATTGTAAGCCATCAAAATTTGCTGTGAATATAAATTCGTTTTGAGCTCCATTAACATCATTGTCAGCTAAAAATAATTCATCATATGCAGAGCCATTTCCGTTTGCATCGTTTGTATTGATAGAGTAGCTAGAGTTTATTACCTTTTCAGAATAAGTAACACATTCACTGTATTTAGCGTCTCCTGTCCAAACTTCAGCATTTAGATATAGTTTAGATAATAAAGCCCAAGCAGCAACACGATCTACACGACCATATTCATTTGTTCCACTTTCTTTTAAAAGTTCTTGAATTTCTAACAATTCAGATTCTACAAATGCGAAAATTTCAGTTCTATTACTTTGTGTTGGTAACTCTGTAGAAATTTCGGTAGTTAAAGGAATGTTTCCGTAAAGGTCCATTAAATTATAATAAGCAAAAGCTCTTAAAAAACGTGCTTCAGCAATATAATATTGAACTTCATCTTCAGTTAAGTCAGATGCTATTTTAATAAAAGAGTTACTAAAAGAAACACCTTGAGCTAATCTACTGTATAATGCTTCAGTAAAATCGTTACTACTAGACCAATACAAACCGTGTAAGTCAGGTAAACCAGGGTCACCCCAACCAACTACAGCGTGGTCTGTTGTTAGTTCGTTTAAGTTAAAAAGCATTCTAGTATATTGTGAAAATCCTTCATCAATATCTGCAATATCAGGTTGTCCAGAAGGACCTTCTTGACCAGTTAATGCAAAACTTGCATATACTTTTGCCAATGCTTTTTTTGCTTCATTTGCGTTTGCAAATACGTCTTTTTCAGTAAAACTATCTGGATCAATTGGTGCTTGATCTAAATCGTCATGACAAGCAGTCATAGAGAAAGTGATAGCTACAATAAAAATGAGTTTATTTAATATGTTTTTCATTTTTCTTTTTTTTTAAAAATCAATATTAACACCTAACACAAAAGATTGTGGTCTAGGATAAAAATTATTGTCAATTCCACCTGAAATTTCAGGGTCTAAACCTTCATAATCAGTAACAGTTAATACATTTTGCATTGAACCGTAGATTCTTAATGAAATATCTTCAAATACATTAGGAATTGCATATCCTAAAGTTATATTGTCTATTTTAAAGAATGATGATTCTTGGATAAAGTGATCACTAAGCAAGTTAGTTTCAGTAGTTTCAATAAATCCATTTGTTAAAGAGCTGGAGTGTAGGTTTGTTAAAATACCGTTTTCAGTAGCTCTTCTTAAATAGCCTGTACTTGAAGCTACATTATTATAAGAGTAGTTTCCAAAATTTGCTCTTGTTACTATAGATAGATCGAAATTTTTATAGTTGAAATTAGAATTTAATCCCATTATAACATCAGCATAAGGATTTTTATAAATGTATTTATCATCATCATTAATAATATTATCATTATTTCTGTCTACATAAACACCTTCAATTGGATCACCTTCGCTATTATATACTTGTTGGTATACTAAGAAACTGTAAGGAGATTCTCCTTCAATATGTGTTTGAATGTTATTACCAACACCTCCAGAAATTCCACCAACATATTGTTGGTCAGGTAAATTAGTTACCGTGTTTTCATTAAAAGCAATATTATAACCGATAGACCATTCCATATCATCAGTTTTAACAGGAATTACATTAATAGCAAATTCAATACCTTTATTTTCCATATCACCAATGTTGGCGTCAATTCTATTTCCAAAGTTTGTAAAAGGATCTATAAATGTACTTGCAATTAAATCGTTTGTTTCTTTAACATATGCATTAACAGAACCTGAAATTCTTCTATCAAGTAAAGCATAATCTAGACCAACATTTAATGTTTTACCAACTTCCCAGCGTAAATCTTCATTTATTGGCTCTGGTCTGTATGTTTGTGTAAATCCAGTACCAAATTGGTAATTTGCTGTAGATTGACTTCCGGTATATCTTGTTAAGAATTGGTAAGGATTTAATCCGTTTACGTTACCAACTTGACCATAACCAGCACGAATTTTTAATTCATCAAAGAGACCATCTTCCATAAAACTTTCTTTATGCATATTCCAAGCTACTGCTACAGAAGGGAAATATCCCCATCTGTCGTCTGGGTTTAATTTAGAAGAAGCATCGGCTCTTAAAGTAGCTGTTACTAAATATTTACCATCATATCCATAGTTAAATCTTCCAAAATATGATAAAAGTGTATTTTTAGATTTATCAATAAATTCGTAAGTATTTCCATCTTCTTCATCTTCACTATCATAGTTATAATTATCAAACTCAAAAGATTGGTATGAATGTCCAAGAACAAAATTTAAATTATGAACTTCATTAATTTCTTTTACATAAGTTACGTAAGCATCAAATAATTTATTTGTAGCTTCTTGTCTATATGTAGTTCTTGCACCATTATAATTAGGTTCAGAAATAGGCATATATTGAGAAGTTAATGTTCTTCCGTGACTATTAGATTTGTCTATACCAACGTTCACTGTTGCAGTTAAGTCTGGTAAAAAATGTAATTTATAATCAACTTTAGCGTTTGCAATTAAACGTCTAACTTCCGCAGAGTCTTCTTTTAAATTTAATAGAGCAACTGGGTTTGTTGGAGCTAAATTCATTTGAGTTCCAGTATTAGCATCTAGCCAAGCAAAGTAACCATCGTATTGAGAATTAGCATCGTAAATTGATTGTGTTGGGTCAAAAGCAGTAGCACCTCCAATAGCATCTCTATTAGCAAAGATGTTTTCTGTGTACATACCACGACCGTTTAATTCTACAGTTAAATGGTCATCTAAAAAACTAGGTTTAAAACTTACAGAACCTGTAGTTCTTTTAAAGTTGTCTGTTTTTAAAATACCATCGTGATCAGAATAACCTACAGAAGCTCTCATTGGAACACCTTTTAAGCTACCAAGCGCACTAAATGTATGGTCAGAACCAACAGCATCTTCATAAATTTCATCTTGCCAATTTGTATTAGCAGTACCTAATCTTGAAATTGCAGCAGCATCTCCAATATTATTTATTAGGTTAGTAAATTCATTAGAAGATAAAACATCTACTTGGTCTATAGATTTATATAAGGTAGTAGAAGAGGTTATATTATATTTAAACTCGTTGTCTTTACCTTTTTTAGTTGTAATCATAATTACCCCATTGGCTGCTCTAGAACCATATATTGCAGTAGCAGATGCATCTTTTAATACAACCATACTTTCAATATCATTAGGGTTAATTAAGTTTAAAGGGTTACGAGAACCTCCAACACCACCATCATTTAATGGAATTCCATCAACAACAATAAGTGGAGAACTTGTTAAAGATAATGAACCAAGACCTCTAATTACAATATTCTGACCTTCACCAGGGGCACCACTACCAGAAGTTACAGATACACCTGCAACCTTACCACTAATAAGTTGTTGAGCAGATACTACAGGACCTTGATTAAAATCTTCTGTAGTAACTAAATCTGCCGACCCGGTTAAATCTTCTTTTTTTACACTTCCATAACCAATAACAACTACTTCGTCTAAAGTTTGAGAATTTTCAACCATAGCAACATTAATTGTTGTATTGTTTCCTACAGTTATTTCTTGAGTATTAAATCCTATATAGGAAAACACTAATACGTCTCCAGATTTAACGTTTTCTAATGTATAGTTTCCGTCAAAATCTGTTGCAGCTCCTTTTACTGTTCCTTTAATTATAATGCCAACACCTGGTAACGGAGAATTACCTTTTGCTTCAGTTACATTCCCTGTAATAGTTTGCTGTGCAACTATTAGTGCAGGAAAAAGAAGTATGACACTAAACAAAAAAAATTTAAAATTTTTCATCTAATTTAAATTAATTAATAATTATGTTTTGTTTAATAAATTGTACTAAAAATCGATTAACATTTCACTATGCAAATTTACGTACTTAACAATTAATTAACAGCGAAAACGTTTGAAATAGAGTTACTATAACGTTTTCGTGTTAATAACTTTACAACTCTAACGTTAGAGTAAATTTTAGAATAGAGACTTTTTAATCTTATTAATAAAAGTTTAATTAATATTTACATGATTTTAAGCATATAGTTTGTACTACACTTTTTAAAAATTATATTTGTAGAAATACTTACCAGTAACAACTGTTTAAAAAAACATTTTTTAATGAAGCAAAAAATAACTTTAAAAAAAATAGCAAAAGAGTTTGATGTGTCAATTTCTACGGTTTCTAAAGCTTTAAAAAACAGTAATGAAATTAGTGAGGAACTTCGTGAAAAAATTAAAGCTTATGCAGATTATTATAATTATAAGCCAAACAGTCTAGCGCTTCAGTTAAGAGCACAAAAAACATCTGTTATAGGTGTGGTTATTCCAGAAATAGTACATCATTTTTTTTCAACAGTTATTGATGGAATTCAAGAACACGCTAATAAAAGAGGGTATAATGTAATGGTGTGCTTGTCAAACGAATCTTTTGAAAAAGAAGTTTCTAATATAAGTGTTTTAACCAATGGAAGTGTTGATGGTGTAATAGTATCTATTGCTCGTGAAACTCAAAAAAAAGAAGATTATAATCATTTTGAAATGTTATTGAAAGATGGTTTTCCTTTGGTTTTATTTGATAGAGTGATTGATAGTTTAAAGTGCGATAAAGTTATTATTGATGATATTGGAGGAGGTTTTAAAGCTGCAAATCACCTATTAGATATAGGTTCTAAAAGAATTGCCTTGTTAACAACAGAAGATTATGTAACAGTTGGGGCTTTAAGAAAAGTTGGTTATAGAAAAGCAATGCTAAATGCAGGGTTAGATGTAGATGAAGACTATGTTTTTAAAATTAATGATACCCAAAATTTATACGATCAGATTGAAAAAATATTTACATTAGAAGAAGTACCAGATGCAATTTTAGCGGTAAACGAAATATATGCAGCTATTGCTATGAAATTAGCTATTGAAAAAGGGTATAAGATACCAGAAGATATTGCTGTTTTAGGCTTTACAAGTGGTTTAGTTTCTAAATTTACATCTCCGCCATTAACAGCAATTACGCAACACGGTTATTTAATGGGACAACAAGCAGCTGAACTACTTATAAATAGAATTGAGCATATTGGGCCTAAAGAGTTTCAAAAAGAAGTGATTTCTACTGGAATTAAAATCCGCAAATCAACTTTTATAGCTAATTAATATATTATTTACGCAAACGTTCGAGTAAGAAAAAACACCTTTTTTAAGCCCAAAACCTGGGTAAATTTGAATTTCTGAAAATTTAATTTATATATTTGTTATGTAAAAGCAATTTTACAGTACTAAAAATTTATTTTCACTTCACACAAACAATCAAAGCTTTTTTTAGCTTTGACTAGTATTTTAGTTTTAAATTTATAAACATGGAAAAACGGAAACTAAGTTTCTTAGATATCTGGAACATGAGTTTTGGATTCTTAGGAATTCAAATGGGTTTTGCTTTGCAAAATGCGAATGCCAGTAGAATATTACAAATTTTTGGGGCCGATGTTCACGAACTTTCTTGGTTTTGGGTAGTAGCACCTTTAACTGGATTAATTGTACAGCCAATTATTGGTCATTATAGTGATAAAACTTGGACCAAGTTAGGAAGGCGTAGGCCATACTTTTTAATAGGAGCTTTACTTGCTGCTGCGGGATTAATTTTAATGCCTAATGCAGGAATGTTTACTCAATTTATGCCAGCATTATGGGTTGGAGCAGGAATGCTTATGATTATGGATGCTTCGTTTAATGTTGCTATGGAACCTTTTAGAGCTTTGGTAGCTGATATATTACCTTCAGATCAAAGAACACTTGGTTTTAGTGTTCAAACTATATTAATTGGTGTTGGAGCCGTAATAGGTTCTTGGTTGCCATATGTTTTAACGCATTGGTTTGGAGTGTTAAATGAAACCGTTTCAGGCGAAGTTCCATTAAATTTATTATTGTCGTTTATTATAGGAGCATCTGTTTTAGTAGTAAGTATTTTAATAACAGTATTTACAACAAAAGAGTATTCTCCTGAAGAAATGGCGCAATTTGAATCAGAAGAAGCGGTTGTTGAAGAAGAGTCTAGTTTGTTAGATATATTTTCAGATTTTAAGAAAATGCCTCTGACAATGAAACAATTGAGCTCCGTTCAATTTTTCTCTTGGTTTGGTTTGTTTGGTTTGTGGGTGTTTTCTACACCAGCAATTGCACATCATATTTATGGTTTAGGATTAGAAGATCACGGAACTGAATATCAAAATGCAGGAGATTGGGTAGGTGTTTTATTTGGAGTTTATAATGCTGTTTCCGCAGTTTATGCATTCTTCTTACCTGCCATTGCCAAAAAAAATGGTAGAAAATTAACACATGCAATTTCATTAATTTTTGGAGGATTAGGATTAATTTCTATTTATTTTATGCCAAACGAAAACTGGCTAATCCTTTCTATGTTTGGAATTGGAATTGCTTGGGCAAGTATTTTAGCAATGCCATATGCAATTTTAGCAGGCTCTATTCCTGCAAAAAAAATGGGTGTTTATATGGGGATTTTTAACTTTTTTATTGTGTTACCGCAAATATTAAACGCCGTAGTTGGTGGACCAATGGTTAAATATTTATATAACGACAATCCTATATATGCCCTTGTGGTTAGTGGTGTTTCACTATTAATTGCAGCTGCGTTAGTAGTAAGAGTTAAAGATGTTGATGATTCAGTATTAATTGAAAAATAAAATTTTAAAATGAAAAAAGAAATCGCTTTTATATTCGATTTAGATGGTGTAATTGTAGATACTGCTAAGTATCACTTTTTAGCCTGGAGAAATTTAGCAAACGAGCTGGGTTTTGAATTTACAAAACAAAATAATGAATTATTAAAAGGTGTAAGCCGTGTACGTTCGTTAGAAATATTATTAGGAATAGGGAATGTTGAATTGTCTGAAAGCCAAAAGCAAGAATATTTAATCAAAAAAAATACCGAGTATTTAGGGTATGTAAATCAAATGACTGCTGATGAAATATTACCAGGAATTAATGATTTACTAGATTTTTTAGATCAAAATAATATAAAATATGCATTGGGATCTGCTAGTAAAAATGCGCCATTAATTCTAGAAAAAGTTGGACTTTTAGATAGATTTACGGCTCTTGTAGACGGTAACGACGTTTCTAAAGCAAAACCAGACCCTGAAGTATTTTTAATTGGTGCTCAAAAATTACAAATGAAACCAGAAAATTGTATAGTTGTTGAAGATGCCATTGCTGGTGTTGAAGCTGCTAATACAGCAAATATGACGAGTATAGGAATTGGGGACGCAAAATTATTAGGTGATGCAAATTATGTGTTAGCAAATACATCCGAATTTACCCCTAAATTTTTACAAAAAATATTGAATTAAGATTATGAACAAAAACTATATTATACCAAACGAGTGGTCAATTTTAGAAGAAGGATTTAATGCTGAAAATGTTGAAGCTTCTGAAAGTTTGTTTAGTATTGGAAACGGATCCATGGGACAACGTGCAAATTTCGAAGAAGACTATTCGGGTAGCACTTTTCAAGGAAGTTATATTGGCGGAATTTATTATCCAGATAAAACTCGTGTAGGGTGGTGGAAAAATGGTTATCCAGAGTATTTTGCAAAAGTTTTAAATGCACCAAATTGGATCGGAATTCATATAACAATCAACGGAACAAAGTTTGATTTAAATACCTGTAAAGTTTCCAACTTTAAGCGAGAGTTAAATATGAAAGAAGGTTGGTTAGGTCGTTCTTTTAAAGCTGAATTAAACACAGGAGAACAAATTGAAGTTACCGCAAAACGTTTTGTTAGTATAGATTTTAATGAAACAGGAGCTATTGAATACCACATAAAAGCACTTAATTTTTCAGGTGAAATTACCTACGCGCCTTATATAGACGCAGGTATTGAGAATGAAGATTCTAATTATGATGAATTCTTTTGGGAAATTTTAGAAATTGTTGAAGGTGAAAATAGTGGTTGTATTCTTTCAAAAACATTAAAAACAGAGTTTCATGTTAGTACGGCTATGCAAATAGCATTGGCTCTTAATAATGAAGAAATTTCAATTCCTCAAGAAACTAAAGTTGAAGAAAAAAAGCTAACTTATATTTATAAAATAAATGTAAAAGAAGGAGATGTAGCTACAATTTATAAATTTGGTAGTTATGTAAGTTCTTTAAATTATAAAAATGAAACATTAAATACAGCTTCACTTTCAAATGTTCAAAATGCCTGTGAATTAGGTTTTCAAGCACTTTTAGATACACAAATTAAAGCTTGGGCTAATATTTGGAAAACAGCTGATATTGTTATCGAAGGAGATGTTAAAGCTCAACAAGGAATTCGTTTTAATATTTTTCAATTAAACCAAACTTATTTGGGTACAGATGCACGTTTAAATATTGGTCCTAAAGGATTTACTGGAGAAAAATATGGTGGAAGTACGTATTGGGATACAGAAGCATATTGTATTCCTTTTTATATGGCTACAAAAGATGATAAAGTTGCTAAAAACTTATTGTTATACCGTTACAATCAGCTAGATAAAGCTATTGAAAATGCTGAAAAACTAGGCTTTAAAAACGGAGCAGCATTGTATCCAATGGTAACTATGAACGGTGAAGAATGTCATAACGAATGGGAAATTACTTTTGAAGAAATTCATAGAAATGGAGCTATGGTTTATGGAATTTATAACTATGTAAATTACACCCAAGACTTTGAATATATTCCAAAAAATGGATTGGAAGTTATGATTGCTATTGCGCGTTTTTGGCATCAAAGAGCTAATTTTTCTAAAGCTAAAAACAAATATGTAATTTTAGGAGTAACAGGTCCAAATGAATACGAAAATAACATCAATAATAATTTTTACACCAATTATTTAGCAAAATGGTGTATAGAATACACTGTTGATAGTTTAAATAGAGTAAAAAAAGAATATACAAACGATTTTGAACGTATTATTGCAAAAACTAATTTAACTGCTCAAGAAACTTCAGAGTGGTTACAAGTATCTGATAATATGTATTTTCCTTTTGATGAAGAAAAACAAATTTATCTTCAGCAAGACGGTTTTTTAGATAAAGAAATTATACCTGTAAAAGATTTACCTAAAACAGAAAGACCAATCAACCAAAAATGGTCTTGGGATAGAATATTGCGTTCTTGTTATATAAAGCAAGCCGATGTTTTACAATGTTTTTACTTTTTTGAAAATAAATTTAGTGCCAAAGAATTAGAAAAACATTTCGACTTTTACGAACCATTAACCGTACACGAATCATCATTATCTCCTTGCGTACATTCAATTTTAGCAGCTTCAATAGATAGAATGCCTAAAGCATACGAACAGTATTTACGTACAGCACGTTTAGATTTAGACGATTACAATCACGAAGTTCACGAAGGGTGTCATATTACAAGTATGGCCGGAACTTGGATGTCTGTTGTACAAGGTTTTGGAGGTATGCGTATTTGGGAAGATGGCGTTTTAGCATTTAATCCTCAAATACCAGCAGAATGGAAATCGTACTCGTTTACTATTAATTTTAGAGGAAATATTATTAAAGTTTATAAAAGTCAAAAGGAATGTAAATTTTTAAATGAATCTGCTAATGAAATTACGATGTTAGTTAATGGCAAAGAAATTTCAATTCCTTCAAATAAAATTGTTGTTGTATAAATAATTGTTTATTGTTATTCCTGAGTAGTGAGTAGTAAGGAATCTATAAATAGTGAAATTAGAGCGATAACAATTGGGTTATCAAAATAGGTTTTAATACTTATTGTAAGTCTAACAGGTTTTAAAAAACCTGTTAGGTTTTGTGTCTTTAAAAATATATTTCTGTTTATGCAGTAATAATATTTGAGTTTATTAAAAAAAATATAGATGAAAATTAACTACTTATTTATACTATTGTTTATGGCTAGTTTAAATGTATTTGCCCAAAAAGTGAAGAGAGTTGAACCGCCAAATTGGTGGGTTGGTATGCAGCATAATAAAGTTGAATTATTAGTTTATGGAGACGAAATAGCAACATATACTCCTTCAATTAGTAGTGAGTTTGTTAATTTGAAAGAAATAAAAAAAACGGATAATAAAAACTATGTTTTTTTAACTGTTGATGTTTCAAAAGCTCTTATTGGTTTTTTTAAAATAGATTTCAGTAAAAAAGGAAAAGACAATAATTTTAGTGTTGATTACGAACTAAAAGAGCGAAAAAAAGATTCGAAACTTAGAAAGGGTTTCGACAGTTCAGATGCTATTTATTTAATTACACCTGATCGTTTTGCAAATGCAGATCCACTAAACGATATTGTTGAAGGAATGCGTGAAACTAAAATTGACAGAAAGGATGACTATGCACGTCATGGTGGCGATATAAAAGGAATTACAGCGCATTTAGATTATATTTCTGATATGGGGTTTACAGCAATTTGGGCAACTCCTGTTTTAGAAAACGATATGGAAGAGAGTTCATATCACGGATATGCAATTACAGATTTTTATAATCCAGATCCTCGTTTTGGAACAATGGATGAGTATATTGAATTGGCTACAAAATCTAAAGCAAAAGGATTAAAATTTGTAATGGATCAAGTGGCAAACCATATTGGTATTGAGCATTGGTGGATGCACGATTTACCATCTAAAGAATGGATTAATTATCAAGAAGAATTTTTAAACGGAGAACTAGTAATTACAAATCATAGAAGAACTGTAAATCAAGATAATTACGCCTCAGAGAAAGATAAAAATTTAATGAATGAAGGTTGGTTTGTTTCTGCCATGCCAGATTTAAATCAGAAAAATCCTTTGGTTGCAAATTATTTAATTCAAAATAGTATTTGGTGGGTTGAAATGTTAGATTTAGGCGGAATTCGTCAAGATACATATCCTTATCCAGATAAAGATTTTATGAGTAATTGGGCAGGTGCAATTATGAATGAGTACCCTAATTTTAGTATTGTAGGCGAGGAGTGGAGTTTAAATCCATTATTGATTGGCTATTGGCAAAAAGGACAACTAAATAAAGATGGTTACCAAAGTAATTTAACTTCAACAATGGATTTTCCAATGCAACATGCTATAGTAAATGCTTTAAATGAAGCGGAAAGTTGGGATACAGGTTTTGTAAAAATGTATGAAGGTTTAGCAAACGATTTTTCGTATGCAAACCCTAGTAAAATTATGATTTTTCCAGACAATCATGATATGAGTCGCATTTTTACACAGCTAAATGAAGATTTTGTAAATACAAAAATGGCATTGGGCTATATTTTGGCTCTACCTAGAATTGCTCAAATATATTACGGTACTGAAGTGTTGTTAAACGATACGGCAAAACCCGGTGATCACGGTTTAATTAGATCCGATTTTCCAGGAGGTTGGCACACTGATAAAATAAATGCATTTACAGGAAAAGGCTTGTCAGAAAAACAGCAAGAAATGCAATTGTATTTAAAAAAAGTCTTAAATTATCGTAAAAATAGTGAAGCAATTCATTCAGGAAAAACGGTGCATTTTGCACCAGATAACGGTGTTTACGTGTTGTTTAGATTATTAGGTGATGAGGTAGTTGCCGTGATTTTAAATAAAAACGAAAAAACTATAGAACTGGATTTAAATAAATTTGAAGAAATTGGTTTACAAGGAAAAAAGGTGAAAAATATAATTTCTAAAAAAGAATTTATTTGGAATACTTCTTTAAAATTAAATTCAAAAGGCATTACTATTTTAACAACAAAAATATAAAAGAAATAAAGCCAATTGTTTTAATTATAAGGTGAGTTAGCTGGTTATCCTTAATTTATTTTAAAAGAGTAAAAAAATATTTAAATGAAAAAAATAAAATTACTTCTATTAATTTTCTGCATTAATTTTATTGGTTTTTCCCAAAACTCAACTAGAAAATTTGAAGGCATTACAAAACATAAAAATTATGTTGAAGTTAAAACAAATGATGGGCTTTACAGATTTCAGCCTTATGGGAACGAAATAATAGAGACTTCATTTATTCCAAAAGGTGAAATATTCAACTCAAATTCGCACGCTGTAGTTTTAAAAACTAAAGCTGTTGAAATGGAAATAATTGAAACGGCTAACTTAACGGAGATTAAAATGCTGGATATTTCAGTAAAAATTTCACACGTACCATTTCAAGTTTCATATTATTACGAAGGTAATTTATTAACTTCAGAAAAAAATGGCTATTCTAAAAATGAAGAATTTGAAGTGCTAGATTTTAATTTAACAGAAGACGAGATTTTAATGGGAGGAGGCGCTCGTGTTTTAGGAATGAATCGTAGAGGTAATCGCTTACAGTTATACAATAGAGCGCATTACGGTTACGAAACAAATTCTGAATTAATGAATTTTACCATTCCAGTTGTATATTCTTCAAAAATGTATGCCATTCATTTTGATAATGCTCCAATTGGCTATTTAGATTTGGATAGTAAAAAAACAAACACACTTGCTTATGAAACTATTTCCGGACGTAAAACATACCAAATTATAGCAGGTGATAATTGGGAAGAAGTTGTTGAAAATTACACTGCTTTAACAGGATTTCAACCTTTAATTCCACGTTGGGCTTTAGGGAATTTTTCAAGTAGATTTGGATACCATTCGCAGAAGGAAACTGTTGCAACTATCGATAAGTTTTTAAATGAAGAAATACCAGTTGATGCAGTTATTTTAGATTTATTTTGGTTTGGTAAAGAAATGAAAGGAACTATGGGGAACTTAAAATTTGATAGAGATTCGTTTCCTAATCCTAAAAAAATGATTTCCGATTTAAAGAAAAAAGGTGTTAAAACCATTCTAATTTCAGAGCCTTTTGTATTAACAACTTCTAATCGTTGGAACGAAGCTGTTGAAGCAGGAATTTTAGGTAAAAATAGCGAAGGAAAACCTTATACGTACGATTTTTACTTTGGAAATACCGGAATTATAGATATTTTTAATCCAGAAGGAAATCAATGGTTTTGGAATATTTATAAAAATTTAAAAAGTTATGGAGTAGCTGGTTGGTGGGGCGATTTAGGTGAGCCAGAGGTGCATCCATCAGATTTATTACACCACACAGGAACAGCAGATGAGGTGCATAATATTTATGGACATGAGTGGGCTAAGTTAATAGCTAAAGGGTATGAAAATGAATTTCCTAATGAGCGTCCGTTTATTTTAATGCGTGCAGGTTATTCTGGTTCACAACATTATGGGATGATTCCTTGGTCTGGCGATGTAAATAGAACCTGGGGAGGCTTAAAATCGCAAATGGAAATTTCATTGCAAATGGGAATGCAAGGTTTAGCTTATATGCATTCAGATTTAGGAGGATTTGCAGGAGATAATTTAGATGATGAATTGTATGCGCGTTGGTTGCAATATGGTGTTTTTCAACCAATTTATCGTCCACATGCCCAAGAAGAAGTTCCTTCAGAGCCTGTATTTAGAGAATCAAAAACAAAAGCATTGGCAAAAAAAGCTATTGAATTACGTTATAGTTTATTGCCTTATAATTACAACTTAGCTTTTGAAAATAGTATAAATGGAAGTTTATTAATGCGTCCATTATTTTTTGAAGATAACAGTTTAATTGAGATTGATAAAACATATTTGTGGGGAGATTCATTTTTAGTGAGTCCAGTTATTTCTCCAGAAATTAAAGTACAAGAAGTAGTGTTTCCAAAAGGTTCTAATTGGTTTGACTTTTATACAGATGAAAAAATTGAAGGAGGTCAAACAAAACAGGTTCAGTTAGAAGCAGAAAGTATTCCAACATATATTCGTGGAGGTGCTTTTATTCCAATGATTGAACCAATACAAAATACTTCAAATTACAATTTAAATACGTTTGATTTACATTTTTATTATGATGAAAGCGTTCGTAAAACTGAATATGATTTATACAATGATGATGGAGCTACAAAAGATGCTTTTGAAAAAGGAATGTATGAAATTTTAACGTTTGAAGCGGAACAAGAAAAACGTTGGTTTAACATAGATTTTGAAGCAAAAACAGGAAGTGAATTTCAAACTTCAATAAAAAACATAAATTTAATTATCCATAACGTTACTAAATTTCCTAAAAAAGTGAAGTTAAACAAAGAGCATATAAAAAATGGGGGTTATAATTCAAAAAATAATACAGTAACTATTCCAATAACGTGGAATACTTCAAAAGAATTTGAAGTGACAATAAAATTTTAAAGATGAAAAAATATAGTTTTCTTTTAATCGTATGTATTACATTATTTAGTTGTAAAGAAAAAACAGATTCTGCCGTAAAAGTTTCAGAAGCAGCAATTCCTTTTATTTGGGAAAATGCGAATATCTATTTTATGTTAACAGATCGTTTTAACAATGGAGATCCTTCAAACGATATTAATTTTGAAAGAACCGAAAAAGCCGCAAAATTACGTGGTTTTAAAGGTGGAGATATAAAAGGAGTAATAGCAAAAATTGAAGAAGGTTATTTTAATAATTTAGGAGTTAATGCTATTTGGATGACGCCAATTGTAGAACAAATTCACGGAGCTGTAGATGAAGGAACAGGACTTTCGTATGGATTTCATGGTTATTGGACTAGCGACTGGACAGCTCTAGATCCTAATTTTGGAACTAAAGAAGATCTAAAAAAGTTGGTTGCAATTGCACATAAAAATGGTATTCGAATTGTGTTGGATGCAGTTATAAATCATACAGGGCCAGTTACTGAAGTTGATACAGTTTTTCCTGAAAATTGGGTAAGAACGGAGCCACAATGTAGTTATCAAGATTACGAATCTACAGTTAGTTGTACTTTGGTTAAAAATTTACCAGACATTAGAACAGAAAGTACAGAAAGTGTAGAATTGCCAAAACAATTGGTTGAAAAATGGAAAGCTGAAGGAAGATACGAGCAAGAAGTAAAAGAATTAGATGCATTTTTTGCTAAAACAGGATATCCGAGAGCGCCAAAATATTATATTATGAAATGGCTTTCAGACTATATTACCGAGTTTGGGATTGATGGTTATAGAGCAGATACTGTAAAGCATACAGAAGAAGGTGTTTGGCAAGATTTTAAATCTGTTTGCGATGCTGCTTTTGCTGAATTTAAGGTGAATAATCCTGAAAAAGTACTAGATGATAATGATTTTTATTTAGTAGGTGAAATTTATAATTATGGAATTTCAGGTGGTAAATATTTTGATTTTGGAGATAAAAAAGTCAATTATTTTGATGATAAATTTACCAGCCAAATTAATTTCGAATTCAAATGGAATGCCGCTCAAAACACTTATGAAGAACTATTTTCTAGATATGATAGTATTCTAAATAATGAATTAGATGGTTTTGGAATTTTAAATTATGTGAGTTCTCACGACGATGGACAGCCATTTGATAAGGAACGTACAAAACCTTTTGAATCTGCAACTAAATTATTATTATGTCCAGGTTCTTCACAAATATACTATGGAGATGAATCCGCAAGAGAATTAGTTGTTGAAGGAGCAAATGGAGATGCAAACTTACGTTCTTTAATGAATTGGGATGCTATTGGAAATGATGCAAAAACTCAAGAGATTTTAACTCATTGGCAAAAACTAGGGAAATTTAGAGCGAAACATCCAAGTGTTGGAGCAGGAATTCATAAAATGATTTCAAAAGAGCCTTATGTTTTTCAACGTACTTTTTCAAAAGAAAATTTTAACGACTCTGTAATTGTGGGATTAGATTTAAATGCAGGTGAAAAAATAGTACATATTGGTACTTTATTTTCAGAAGGAACTGTTTTAAAAGATGCGTATTCGGGAAAAGAAGTAGTTGTTAAAAATGGAAATGTGAAGTTAAATTCAGAATTTACAATAGCATTATTAGAAAAAAAATAAATTTTATCAATTATAAAATGTTTAAAGTCTTTAGTTTGTTTTAATTATAAATTAAATAATATGAAATATATAAAATTTGCCATTGTGCTGTTGAGTATCACTTTTTTTTCGTGTTCAAAAAAAGAGATAACTACCGTTGTTTCTCCAAATGAAAATGTACAAGTTAATTTTGAAATATCTTCAACAGGAGCACCAACTTACAAAGTTATGTATAAAAATACAGACGTAATAAACACATCAACTTTAGGGTTTAATTTTGCAAGAGAAATGGCTTTAAAAGATAACTTTGAAATTATAAATACAACAAGCTCTAGTTTTAATGAGACTTGGAAAATGCCTTGGGGAGAACAATTAAATGTTCTTAATAATTATAATGAGCTAAAAGTTGAATTACAAGAATCTTCAAAATTAAAAAGAAAATTAAATATAGTTTTTAGGGTTTATAATGATGGAATTGGATTTAGATACGAGTTCCCTAAACAAGAATATCTATCTGAAGTTTTAATAACTGAAGAAAATACAGAATTTAAACTAACAGGAGATCATAAAGTTTGGTGGATACCTGGAGATTGGGATATTTACGAGCATTTATATAACACTACAAAATTTTCTGAAATAGATGCGAAACAATTTGCTAATCACGAAAACTTAGCACAAACAGCCATTCCTAACAATGCTGTAAATACACCAGTAACTATGAAAACTGAAAGTGGATTGCATTTAAGTTTTCACGAAGCTAGTTTGGTAGATTATTCGGGTATGACATTAGAGGTAGATCCTGCAAATTTTACAATGAAAAGTGTATTGGTTGGTTCAGAAAATACTTCTTATAAAGTAAAACAAAAAGTACCTTTTAATACGCCTTGGAGAACTATTCAAATTGCTGAAGAAGCAAAAGATTTAATAGCTTCTAATTTAATTTTAAATTTAAACGAACCTAATAAATTAGGTGATGTTTCGTGGTTTAAACCAACAAAATACACCGGTATATGGTGGGAAATGCACTTAGGGAAATCGAGTTGGGATATGGCTTCAGGGAAACATGGAGCAACTACAGAAAACGCAAAAGCTTTTATAGATTTTTCAGCAAAAAATAATATTGGAGCTGTATTAGTGGAAGGTTGGAATACAGGTTGGGAGCATTGGATAGGTTTTGAAGATAGGGAAGGCGTATTTGATTTTGTAACACCTTATACAGATTATGATTTACAAGAAGTTGTACGTTACGGAAAGGAAAAAGGTGTAGAAATTGTAATGCATCACGAAACTTCAGCAGCAACAGAAACTTATGAAAAACAACAAGATACGGCCTATGCTTTAATGCAAAGTTTAGGAATTCATACTGTAAAAACAGGTTATGTTGGTAAAATATTACCAAAAGGAGAGTTTCATCACGGTCAATATATGGTAAATCAATATAATAATGCAATTATAAAAGCAGCTAAATATCAAGTAGCAATTAATGCTCACGAGCCAATTAAGGCTACAGGTTTACGCAGAACATATCCTAACACCATTTCTAGAGAAGGTTTAAGAGGACAAGAATTTAATGCTTGGGCAAGCGACGGTGGAAATCCCCCAGAACATTTGCCAATTGTAGCTTTTACAAGAATGTTGGCAGGACCAATTGATTATACACCAGGTATTTTTGATATTAAATTTGATGCATGGAAAAAAGAAAATCAAGTAAATACAACTATAGCGCAACAATTAGCATTGTATGTAGTAATATATAGTCCTGTGCAAATGGCAGCAGATTTAATTGAAAATTATGAAGGAAATCCTGCATTACAGTTTATTAAAGATGTTGGTGTAGATTGGCAAGAAACAAAAGTGTTAAATGGTGAAGTAGGAGATTTTGTTACTATTGCACGTAAAGAACGTACTTCAGAAAATTGGTTTGTTGGTGGAATTACAGATGAAAACTCTAGAGAAATGACAATTGATTTTAGTTTTTTAGATGAAGGAATCTATGAAGCAACAGTTTATGAAGATGGAAAAAATGCACATTGGAATGACAATCCAACCGATTTAAACATTAGAAAAATTGAGATAAATAATCAATCAAAGGAAACATTAAAACTTGCTGCTGGTGGAGGTTTTGCAATAAGTTTGATTAAAAAATAAGTTTGATTTGTTTTTCCTGCGATGGTAGGAATTTTTAACCAAAAACCAATTAGTATCAATATGAAAACAAAATATTTAAGTGTAATTACTACGTTAATTATTATTTTTGTGGCTTGTAATGACGAAAAAAAAGATTCAAAAGCAATTATGAAGGAACAAAAAAATCATAAAGAAGTAGTATATCAAGTTTTTACACGTTTATTTGGAAACACAAATACAACTAACAAACCTTGGGGAACCATTGAAGAAAATGGTGTAGGAAAGTTTAATGATTTTACAGATAAAGCGCTTCAAGAAATTAAAGATTTAGGTGTTACTTATGTTTGGTATACAGGTGTTCCACATCATGATGTAATTAGAGATTATACAGAATTTGGAATTTCAAACGACGATCCAGATATTGTAAAAGGTAGAGCAGGTTCACCTTACGCTGTTAAAGATTATTACAATGTAAATCCTGATCTAGCAGAAAATGTTGAAAATAGGTTAGAAGAGTTTGAAGCTTTAATTGACAGAACACATAAAAATGGAATGAAAGTATTGATAGATATTGTTCCTAACCATGTTGCTCGTAACTATGAAGGAAAATCAACTCCAGAAGGAGCTGAACCATTTGGGAAAAGCGATGATAAAACAAAACAATACGATGTAAATAATAATTTTTATTACAATCCTGGAGAAGCTTTTCAAGTACCAGAATGGAGAGATGGTTATTTACCTTTGGGAGGTGAAAAGCATCCATTAGCAAATGGTAAATTTGATGAGAATCCTGCTAAATGGACAGGTAATGGGTCTAGAGCTTCACGTCCAGACGTAAATGATTGGTACGAAACCGTAAAAATTAATTATGGCGTTAGCCCAGATGGTAGAAAAGATTTTGACACTTTACCAGAAGGTTTTGATACAAAAGATTTCAAAGCACATTTTGAGTTTTGGAAAGATAAAACAGTGCCAAGCTCTTGGATAAAATTTAGAGATATAGCATTGTATTGGACAGAAAAAGGAGTTGATGGTTTTAGATACGATATGGCAGAAATGGTACCTGTTGAGTTTTGGAGTTATATGAATTCAGCTATTAAAATGGTGAATCCAGATGCTTTTTTATTGGCAGAAGTTTACAATCCAGATATGTATAGAGATTACATTTTTAAAGGAAAAATGGATTATTTATATGATAAAGTAGCATTGTATGATACTATTAAAAATATTATGCAAGGACACGGATGGACAGATCATATTACCGGAATTCAAGACTATAAAACAGATATAGAACACAATATGTTGCACTTTTTAGAAAATCATGATGAGCAACGTATTGCAAGTCCAGATTTTGCAGGTGTAGCAGAAAAAGGAAAGCCAGCAATGGTAGTTTCAGCAACAATAAGCACATCGCCAACAATGATTTATTTTGGACAAGAAGTAGGTGAGCCAGGAGCAGAAAATGCAGGTTTTGGATCGCCTACCAGAACTTCAATTTTCGATTATATAGGTGTGCCAACACATCAACGTTGGATGAATGGTGGTAAATTTGATGGAGGAAACTCTACTCCTGAAGAAAAAGATTTACGCGATTTTTATAAACGTTTATTAAACTTTACAATAAAAAGTGAAGCATTAATGGGCGAATATGCAGAAATTCATCATTACAATAGACAAAATTTAGAGAACTATACACGTAAAATATTTTCATTTGTGCGTTGGAGTGAAAATGAAAAGCTATTGATAATTTCAAATTTTGATGATTTAGTAAATTACGATTTGGACCTACAAATTCCTTCAGAAATAATTAAAAAATGGAATTTAAAAGATGGTACATATATATTAGAAGACCAATTGTATAATACAACAAAAACCAATTTAATTGTTGAAAATGGAGTAGGAGTTGCCAATATTAAATTGGATACTTTAAATTCATTCATTTTTAAAATTATAGAATAGATATCGTATTTGTAAACCCGTGCCTTGTTAGGTTGGTTTTAACATCTTATTAAACTGATATTTAATTATAAATTATAATTTGTATTTAGAGACCATTCAATAATTTTATTGAATGGTTTTTTTGTGCAAAAGAAGTAATTTTTTACTTTTTAAAATGTTTCTTTAAAAGTGTTGAAAAAATATTTTTTAAAATAATTGAGTATCAAAAATATTTTAATTATTTTTACTGTAAATATCTGAATATAAGTTTTTTAAAATTTCAAATTTACTTAGTGAAACCCTTGATTTACAGAGGTTTTTTGCGAAATCGTTTTAGTGAAAAAAAAACGGTTTTGTAGGATAAAATTCCATTTCAAAGTACCTTTGGTAAATTAATTTTAACCTATGAATGAACCAATAAATAAGATAGCAGTTTTAACGTCTGGAGGAGATGCTCCAGGGATGAATGCTGCCATACGAGCTGTAGTTAGAGCTTGTACATATTACAGAGTAGATTGTGTTGGTGTCTATAGAGGATACCAAGGATTAATTGACGGAGATTTTGAAGAATTATCTTCCCGACATGTTAGTAATATTATTAACAAAGGAGGTACTATTTTAAAATCTGCAAGATGTCAAGAATTTAGGACAGAAGAAGGTAGACAAAAAGCTTATGATAATTTGAAAGAAGCCGGTATAGGTGCACTTGTTATTATTGGTGGAGATGGAACTTTTACTGGTGGCTTAAAATTTATTCAAGAATTTAATTTTCCAATAATTGGTATTCCTGGAACTATTGATAATGATATCTATGGTTCGGATAGAACAATTGGGTATGACACAGCTTTAAATACAGTTGTAGATGTTATTGATAAAATTAGAGATACTGCTAGTTCGCACAATAGATTATTTTTTATTGAGGTAATGGGACGTGATGCAGGATTTATAGCATTAAATACAGGTATTGGAGCCGGAGCCGAAGAAATTTTAATTCCTGAGAAAGATTTAGGATTAGATAGATTGGTTGATTCTCTTCGAGGAAGTAGAGAAAGAGGAAAAACCTCTAGTATTGTTGTTGTCTCTGAAGGAGATAAAATTGGTAAAAATGTATTTGAATTAGGAGATCATATTAAAGAGATTTTTCCAGATTATGATATAAGAGTTTCTGTTTTAGGACATATGCAAAGAGGAGGAAGCCCTAGTTGTTCAGATAGAGTTTTAGCGAGTAGATTAGGTGTAGCAGCAGTAGAGCATTTATTAGACAGATCGTCTGGTGTTATGGTTGGTATTACTAACAATCAAGTTACTACAGTTGCCCTTAATAAGGCTATTAAATTGAACAACGATATAGATAAAGAATTATTAAAAGTAGCTGAAATAACTTCAGTTTAATATATAGATTAATAGATAAAAACAATAAACATGTCAACAATTAAAATTGGAATTAACGGATTTGGTAGAATCGGTAGATTAGCTTTTAGAGTAGCTGCTAGTAGACCAAATGTACAAGTTGTAGGAATTAACGATTTACTAGCTGTAGATCACTTAGCTTACTTATTAAAGTATGACTCAGTTCACGGTCAATTTGACGGAACTATTGATGTAAAAGATGGTAAATTAGTTGTAAACGGAAATGAAATTAGAATTACTGCTGAACGTAACCCAGAAGATTTAAAATGGGATGAAGTTGAAGCTGATGTAGTTTTAGACTGTACTGGAATCTTCACAAACTTAGAAGGAGCTGGAAAACACATTAAAGCTGGAGCTAAAAAAGTAGCAATTTCTGCACCATCTGCAGATGCACCAATGTTTGTAATGGGTGTAAATAATGATAAAATTACTGCAGCTGATACTATTGTATCTAATGCTTCTTGTACAACTAACTGTTTAGCACCAATTGCTAAAGTATTAAATGATAACTTTGGAATTGTTGAAGGATTAATGACTACTGTACACGCTGCTACTGCAACACAATTTACAGTTGATGGTCCATCTAAAAAAGATTTTAGATTAGGTCGTGCTTCTTTAAACAATATTGTACCTGCATCTACAGGAGCTGCAAAAGCTGTTGGAAAAGTAATTCCAGAATTAAATGGAAAATTAACAGGTATGGCATTTAGAGTACCAACTGTTGATGTATCTGTAGTAGATTTAACTTGTCGTTTAGAAAAAGGAGTTCCTTTTGAAGAAGTAAAAGCAGCAATTAAAAAAGCATCAGAAAACGAATTAAAAGGTGTTTTAGGATATACTGAAGAAGGTGTTGTTTCTCAAGATTTTGTTTCTGAATCTAAAACTTCAACATTTGATGCAAATGCAAGTATCGGATTAAACGATAATTTTGTAAAAATTATTTCTTGGTACGATAATGAATACGGTTATTCAACAAAATTAGTTGATTTAGCTGAGTACATTAATGCAGTTAAATAATAATAAATAAGTTATATTCATAGTTAAATTCATAAAGAATGATTCTAATAGCTGATGGAGGCTCAACAAAAGCCGATTGGATTTTGTTAGACAATAAAGGAGAGGTTGTACTTAAAACAAGAACAGCAGGTTTAAATCCTGCCGTTTTTCCAGGTGATTTATTACAAAGCCGTGTAGAAGAAAATGAAGATTTTCAATTTCATAAAGAGAAAATAACACATGTTTATTTCTATGGAGCTGGTTGCGGAACTAAAAAACCTACTGCATTATTGAAATCAATATTAGAATCATTTTTTATAAATGCAATAGTTGAGGTTAAGGAAGACACATATGCAGCGACATATGCGGTAACTACAGAGCCCGGTATTGTGTGTATTTTAGGAACAGGATCAAATAGCAGCTACTTTGATGGTAAAGATGTTGTTAATGGTGTGCCTTCTCTAGGTTTTATCTTAATGGATGAAGCAAGTGGTAATTATTTTGGAAAAAGATTAATTAGAGATTATTTTTACAAAAGAATGCCTAAAAGAAGTGCTAAGAAATTTAAAAGCCAGTTTGATGTCGATCCTGATATAATAAAACGAAATGTTTATAAGGAAACAAATCCAAATACTTATTTAGCACATTTTGCAGAATTTATTTTTAGAAATGAACGTACTGCTTATACAGATAAAGTGCTTGAAAAAGGAATTAATGTTTTCTTTAAAACAAGAGTGCTAAATTATAAAGAGGTTAAGGATGTACCTGTACATTTTGTTGGTTCTATTGCATTTTTCTCAAAAGATGTTATTGAAAGAGTAGCAAAAAAGTACAATGTTAAACTTGGAACTATTTTAAGAAGACCTATTGATGGTTTAATTGAATTCCATCGTGAGAAATTAAAATTAGAAGAGGTTTAATATTCTTTCTAATGCCATACCTCTAGAACCTTTAATTAATAAAGAGGTATTTTTTAAATTTAAATCTTTATTTGAAGTTTTAAAATCTTCAAAACTAGAATATATTAAAGCATTTTTTACAGTTATTGTAGAAAATGCTTTTCCTATTAATATAAGCTTGTTAAAATTTAAGGAATTTGCATAATCAGCAATTTGTTGGTGTTCTTTAGAACTTGTTTCACCTAATTCAAACATGTCGCCTAAAATAACTACTTTTTGAGTATCTTTTAATAAACTAAAGTTTTCTAATGCGGCTTTCATGCTACTTGGATTAGCATTGTATGCGTCTAAAATTACTTTTAAACTACCTTTATTTATTATTTGAGACCTATTATTGGTTGGTTCATAATTTTCAATTGCATCTTTAATGTCTTTTAATGGAACTTTAAAATAATTTCCAATTGCTATGGCTGCTGAAATATTATTAAAATTGTATTTTCCAATTAATTTACTTTCAATATCAATATTATTAAATTGAACTTTAACAAAAGGGTTTACTTCAATAAATTTAATTTCTGAATTATTAAAAACTACAGAATTAATGTTTTTAGATTGTTTTACCTGTTTAGAATCATCTGTATTAATAAAAGCAATTCCGTTTGTAGTTCTTAAAAACTCGTACAGTTCAGATTTTGCTTTTACTACACCTTCAATACTTCCAAAACCTTCTAAATGTGCTTTTCCAAAGTTTGTAATTAATCCAAAATTTGGCTTAGCAATTTTACATAAAAAGTCAATTTCATTTAAATGGTTAGCACCCATTTCAATAATTCCAATTTCAGTAGTTGGCTGTATTGTTAAAAGCGTTAGAGGTACTCCTATATGATTATTAAGATTTCCGGAAGTTGCTGTAGTTTTAAATTTTTTTGATAAAACAGCATTAATAAGTTCTTTGGTTGTGGTTTTTCCATTGCTTCCTGTTAAAGAAATTATAGGAATTTTTAGTTGATCTCTATGATATTTAGCTAATTCTTGTAGTGTTTCTAAAACATTCTTCACTAAAATTACATTTTGCAGATCTTTATATTCTTCTTCGTCTATTACAGCATAAGATGCACCACTGTTTAATGCATCTTTAGCAAATTTATTTCCATTAAAATTAGCTCCCTTTAAAGCGAAAAAAATACTTCCTTTTCTAATATTTCTAGTATCTGTATCTACTAAATAGCTTTGGGTGTATAGGTTGTATAATTGTTCAATTTTCATAGGTTTTAATTTGAAGTAATTTTGGGTTTTGTAATTTTAAATATAAAAAAAACCTCATTGAAATTTCAATGAGGTTTATATTTTATTTCAATTATTTTTTAGTATCTAACTCCTCTAGAAGTCGGAGTTCTAGTGTTTTGTGTCATTGGTCCAATTCTATCAGTAACGCATCTAAAGCCAATATAATTAGTAGCCATATATTCAGGTAAATACCTTCTTTGAGATGGGTCTAACCAATATTCTCTGTCTCTCCAAGAACCACCTTTATAAACACGAGTTTTATTACTAATAAGTGTTGTTCTTTTTTCAGTATCGTATTGTTGTTTTATCAATCCACTTTCTCCAATTTCTTTTGGTTTAATTGGTGAATTATACATACGAGGTTTTACATCTAATTCATCTTCATCTTTATCATAAAACTTGGTAGATGCCAAGTCTCCATCTTTAGCATCAACATTATAAGCTTTTTCATAATTATTTCTCATATATGCGTCTTGCTTAGTAATAGGAACTGTTTTAATACTACCAGGTAAGTTTTTAGGTGTAATTCTACCGTTATCTAAAGTATCGTATTGTACAGAAAAATTATCAGCAATAACAACTTTACCTTCAGAGTCTATCATTTTTTTTGTAAAAATATTACCTCTATAATAATTAAAGTCGTTAGCGTCATTATCAATTATAGGTCTATAAACATCAGATACCCATTCTGCAACGTTACCAGACATATCATACAATCCAAATGCGTTAGGTTCGTAAGATTTTACCTGAATGGTAATATCTGCACCATCGTTACTCCAACCTGGAACACCGCTATAATCTCCTTTACCTTGTTTAAAATTGGCAAGTTGATCACCCTTATAACGTTTAGATTTGTTTCTAGTGTATTTACCACTCCAAGCGTATTTTTTTCTACCTCTTATGTTATTATATTCTCTATCTTCAACAATTGCTTTAGCGGCATATTCCCACTCTACTTCTGTTGGAAGTCTAAATTTAGCAGATAAAATTCCGTCAGAAACTTTTACTTGTCTACCTGTAAACGAACCTCTAGCAGGTCTAGGTTCTCCTTTTTTTCTAGCTTTAAAATCAGGTAACCCTTTTTTATAAATGGTAGAATCACCATCAAACATTGCATATGGATTTTGTAAATAGGTGTCAGTGTCAAAATGATCTTTACCTTTTACTTCTAGAGAATCAAGGTCGTATAAAGGTTTTAGAACACCTTTATCCATTAATATTTTTTCATTTACTCTATTGGTTCTCCAATTACAGTATTGATTTGCTTGCACCCAACTTACTCCAATAACAGGATAATCTTGGTAACCAGGATGTCTTAAATAATTTTCTGTTAACAGTTCATTAAATCCTAAAACATCTCTCCAAACTAATGTGTCTGGTACTGCAGACTGATAAATATGTTCGTAGTTGATGTCATTTGGAGGGAAAACTTTTTCCATCCAATTTAAATAGAACAAATATTCAGAGTTTGTTACTTCTGTTTCATCCATATAAAATGAACGAACTTGTTGTTTTACAGGCGTTGTATTCCAATCGAAGAGCACATCGTCTTGAACTTGCCCCATAGTAAAACTTCCTCCTTCAATTAATACCATTCCAGGAGGGGTATCTTGGCCAGCATAATTTGATTTAGAATCGTAAAAACCAACAGCGCTTTTTTCTTGTGCACTCCATCCAGTAAGTCCAGAAGCTTTTTTGTTACGGCAGCTTATTAAAGAAACTCCTATAACTATACAGATTAGTACTTTATAATTTTTTTTGATATCATTAAAGTTCATACAAAACTTAATTAGGGTTTTAGTGTTGCAATTTACATTAAATAAATTTTTTTGCAACAAATTTTTTGATTATGTTTTTTATAACGATTGTTTTTGTTCTTTATTATGTGTAATGTTGTATAATATTTGAACAAAATCCCAAATTTAGTGCGTTTTTACAAAATGAAATACTCTATTAATAGCCTAATATTTCTTTTTCTTCTTGTTGGAAACTTTGTTTTTGCACAACAAGATAAAACGAAAGTTTATAAATTAAAATGGATTGACAATGTCGATTTCGAAATTAATAAAAATTCAACAATTAAAACAAGTTTAATTGAGAATAACTTTTTAGATGCTCATTTAAATCCAACTTTTATGGATAGTTGGAGTGTAAATACAAACAGTGTAATTAGTGATTTTTCTATTAAAAATGTTGTTTATGAAACTGTAGCTAAAAATAATAGTTATACAGCTAAATATGTTGGAAATGAAGTTTTTATAGATTTAAATGTTGTAAATGCAAATAATACAACTTTGGCAGTTTTAAATCTAATGCCACTAGTAAAAATAGATAACCAAATTAAGCGTATTGTTTCTTTTGAATTAGAATATACTTTGGCTGCAGCTAAGCAAAATTCACAAAAAATATCGACTATAAAAAACTCAGTTTTATCTGAAGGAAATTGGTTTAAATTTGCAATAAATAAAACAGGAGTTTATAAAATTGATAAAGATTTTTTAGAAAGATTAGGAGTAGATGTAAATTCAATAAACCCTAAGAATATTAGTGTTTTTGGTAATGGAGGTGCAATGCTTCCTTTGAAAAACAGTGATTTTAGATATAATGGTTTACAAGAAAATGCCATTTATGTAAATGGTCAGGACGATGCTAGTTTTGATGATAATGATTATATACTATTCTATGCTACTGGTCCTCATTCTTGGGACTATGGATTAATTCCAAGTTTAAATACAACAAAGCATAATTTTAATATTTACAGTGATAAAGCTTACTATTTTTTAAAAATTGGGACTTCAGAAGGTAAAAGAATAACTACGCAAATACCAATTACAAATTCGAGTACCAGAACAATTACAAATTTTGACGATTTTACTTTTTATGAAAAAGACGAAGTTAATTTACTTGCAGTTGGACAGCAATGGTTTGGAGATGCATATAATATCGAAAACACACGTACATATTCACTACCCTTTGAAGAAATAGATAGCGCTGAACCTATACGAGTAAGAGTTAGAGGTGTAACTGCTTCTTCTACAGCATCAACTATGTCTGTTAAGGTAAATAGTCAAGATGTGTTTGAAGTAAATTACGAGGCTTTATCAGGTTCAGATAGCGCTGTTGCTAATGAAGATGAAGGAACAATAACAACATCGGGAGATCTAGTAGATGTAACCATAAGTTATAATAATAATGGAAATCCTTCGGCAGATGCTTATTTAGACTATATAGAAGTGCTTGGTAAACGAAAGTTAATAGCTAAAGACCATCAATATGTATTTAGAAATTTTGATATTTTAAATAATTCAGGAGTTCAAGAAATTTCTATAGAAAATGCAGATAAAATTAAATGGATTTGGGATGTTTCAAACCCAATAATCCCAGAGTTTGTAGAGAATCAATCTTTGGCTACAAACTATACTTACAAAGTAAATGGAGGGCAATTACTAGAATATGTTTTAATACCAGAAAATGATTTTTATGAGCCAGAATTGCTAGAAGTAAGTAGGGTTGAAAATCAGAACTTACATAGTTTAAAAGATATAGATTATTTAATAATTACTCAAGATTATTTGGTCGATCAAGCACAAAGATTAGCAGATTATCATGCAAATAATTCAGGCTTAATTACTAAAGTTGTACGTTTAGATCAACTGTATAATGAATTTTCTTCAGGCTCACCAGATGTTGCGGCAATTAGAGATTTTGTTAAGCATTTTTACGATAATGCAACTACAAATCAAATAAAATATATTTGTTTATTTGGGGATGCATCTTACGATTATAAAGATAGAATTGAAGGAAATAATAATATAGTACCTGCATTTGAATCATATAGTAGTTTTAGCCTAGTATCATCGTATGTAACAGATGATTTTTATGGTATGATGGATGCAAATGAAGGGTTGATGTCTTCTTTTGAAAGACAAGATATAGCTACAGGAAGAATACCAGTAACAGATGTTTTACAAGCTAAACAACTAGTTGATAAATTATTAGATTATTATAGTGTTGAGTCTTTTGGAGACTGGAGAACAAATATAACTTTAATAGCCGATGATATTGATAGTTCCGGGGAAGAGGTTTTACAATCTAATATGGATGAAATTGCAAGATCTATAGCTTCTGAAAAACCAATTTTTAATTTAAAGAAAATATATTTAGATGCTTATTTTCAAGAAACAGGATCTTCAGGGGAAACTTATCCAACTGTAAATTTAGATATTGTAAATCAGGTAGATAATGGGACTTTACTAGTCGATTATTTTGGACATGGTGGAGAAGATGGTTGGGCAAGTGAAGGTATTTTTCGGTTACCTGAAATACAAAGTTTAAAAAATAAGAATAAATTACCTTTATTTATAACAGCTACTTGCGATTTTTCTAGGTTCGATAATCCATTAAGAAAAACTGCTGGTGAATATTTGTTTTGGGCAGAAAATTATGGGGCAAGTGCTTTAATTTCTACAACTAGAGAAATTTACATTAGTGTTGGTCAGGCATTTAATGAAAGACTAATAGAGCCTCTTTTAAAATTTAATGATGAAAACTTGTCAATAGCAGAGACTTTAATGACGATTAAAAATCAGTTTTCTACAACCCAGCGTTTTTTTATATATAGCTTTGGAGATCCAGCTATGCATTTAAGTATTCCAGAACCTTCAATAAAATTATCTAAAATGAATGATAAAGATATTGAAGAATCTTTAGACACTATAAAAGCGTTATCTTATATTCAATTTGAAGGAAATGTTGTTGATGTTAATGATAATTTATTAAACGATTTTAATGGAGAAATTGACGTAACTGTTTTTGATAAAGTAATTAATAAAAAAACATTAGATAACGATGGTTACAATATTGTAATGGAGTTTGATTCAAGAGAAAGTAAAATTTTTAGAGGAAGTTCTAAAGTAGAAAATGGAAAGTTTACTTTTGATTTTGTGGCTCCTAAAGATTTAAAAGTAGCTTATGGAAAAGGAAAACTCAGTTTTTATGCATTAAACAATATAATTGATAAATCCGGTTATAATATCGATGTAACTGTAGGTGGTATTAATGAAAATGCACCAGCAGATAATACAGGGCCTACCGTACAATTATATATGAACGATTTAAGTTTTGTTGATGGTGGTACAACAGATAGTGATCCTGTATTTATTGCTGTTTTAGAAGATGAAAACGGAATTAACACTTCCGTAACCGCTGTTGATCACGATATAATTGCAATTTTGGATAACGATCAAGCAAATCCAATAATTTTAAATGATTATTATCAAACGGATTTAGATACCTATAAAAAAGGAAAAGTAACTTATTCGTTTAGAGATCTTTCAGCAGGTTTACATACAATTACCCTAAAAGTATGGGATACCTACAATAATCTATCAGAATCTACGTTTAATTTTACTGTTGTTGATAATAGCGATTTAGTTTTAAGTAATGTATTAAATTACCCAAATCCATTTGTTAATTATACAGAATTTTGGTTCAACCATAACAAGCCAAATGAACAACTAGAAGTACACATTCAAATTTTTACAGTTTCGGGTAAATTGGTAAAAACAATTTCAGAAACAGTACAAACTGAGGGGAATTTAAGTAGAACATTAGTATGGAATGGATTGGATGATTTTGGAGCTAAAATAGGAAAAGGGGTATATGTATATAAATTGAAAGTAAAATCAATTAATTCAAATACATCTGCTCAAAAAATTGAAAAATTAGTAATATTGCAATAACAATTTAATTCAATTATTAAATTAACATTAATGAGAAAAATAATTTTAGTAACTCTTACTGTATTATTTGCTTTTTCAAGTAAGGCGCAAGAAGATCAGAATCCAATTACTACTGCAGCACCTTTTTTACTTATAGCACCAGATGCTAGAGCAGGAGGTATGGGAGACATAGGAGTTGCAACTTCACCAGATGCAAATTCACAACACTGGAATGCTTCTAAATATGCATTTATGAGAACTCAATTTAGTGTAGGTATTATTTATACACCTTGGCTTAGAGAATTAACAAACGATGTGTTTTTAGGTGGTTTTACTTTTGCTAATAGAATAGACGAAAGAAGTGCTTGGGCTACAAGTCTAAAATATTTTAATTTAGGAGAAATACAATTAACTACCAGTAATGGAACTCCAGAAGGGACTGAAAAATTAAATGAATTTTCCTTAGACGGTTCTTATTCAATTAAACTGAGTGAAACTTACTCAATGGGTGTAAGCTTGCGATATATTAGATCAGATTTAGGAATTAAATCTGCTAATTCAACAATAAGTCCAGTGAATACTTTTGCAGTAGATATTTCAGGATATTTTCAATCTGATGAAAGTAATTACGGAGATTTTAATGGTATTTGGCGTGGAGGATATAACATTTCAAATATAGGACCCAAAGTTTCTTATACCGATGATGGAAAAGAAAACTTTATACCAACTAATTTAAAAATAGGAGGTGGTTTCGATTTTATTTTAGATAATTATAATAAAGTAAGCTTAAATTTAGAATTTAATAAATTACTAGTACCTACACCAAGTATTGATATTACTGAAGACGAAACTTCAGACCCATATTATGTACAAGAAGATGTAAGTTTTTTTAGTGGAATTTTTAAATCTTTTAATGATGCTCCAGGTGGTTTTAGTGAGGAGTTAAAAGAATTTACTTGGGCATTAGGAGCTGAATATATGTACGATAATTCTTTTGCAATTAGAGCAGGTTATTTTAATGAAAGTGACATAAAAGGAGCTAGAAAATATTTTACAATAGGTTCGGGTTTTAATTTTAAAAGTTCTAAATTAGACATTTCATATTTGTTCAATGCATCAGATATAAATAATCCATTAGAGAATACACTTCGATTCTCTTTATCTTTCGATTTTGGAGATATTTTCGAAGTAAAATAAAAGCTAAAGAACACTATTTTAATGAAAAAAGTTGAATTAACAACTAGTATTTCAATCTACGAATCAATTCAAGAGCTTCCAAAAAACGTTGAAGCCTTAATGCAAAAAGCTATAAAAGCTAAAGAGAATGCTTATGCACCCTATTCCAAATTTAAGGTAGGAGCTTCAATTTTGTTAGAAAACGGGTTAATTGTAACAGGAAATAATCAAGAAAATGCAGCCTATCCTTCAGGGATGTGTGCAGAACGTGTTGCAATTTGGAAAGTAGCTTCAGAATATCCAAACGTAAAAATTTTAAAACTTGCTATATCGGCAAGTTCAAGCAACCAAATTTTAAAAGAACCAGTAGCGCCATGTGGGGCTTGTAGACAAACACTATCTGAATATGAATTAAAACAAAAAGATAAAATTGAAGTATTTTTTATGGGAGAAGAAGGTAAAATTATTAAAACAAACTCAGTTTTAGATTTACTTCCTATTGCGTTTGACAAATCTTTTCTCTAAAATATTTATGAAAAAGGATATTGAAAACAGAGCCGATATTTATTTACTTGTTAAGACCTTTTATAAAAAATTAATGAAAGATGATATAATAGGTCATTTTTTTGTTGATTTTACAAATCCTGAACTCTTAGAATTGCATTTACAAACATTGGTAGATTTTTGGGATAATATTTTGTTTTATTCGGGTGGGTATCGTAAAAATGCAATGGCTCCTCACCTAAAAATACATCAACAAAAACCTTTTAAGAAAGAGCACTTTAATAGTTGGTTGTCAATGTTTAATGAGTCTGTAGATGCCCTTTTTAAAGGAGAGATTGCGCATACTGCAAAGTCAAGAGCACACTCGATAGCCATCGTAATGGAAATTAAAATTTCCGAACTAAATAACGAATAGAATATTAAATTTGATTCCTAATTTTTTATCAAAAATGAGATCAGTAATAACAGGAACTGGAAGCTGTATTCCAAGTATAGTAAAAAAAAATTCAGACTTTTTAAATAGTAAATTTTTAAATGAAGATGGAAGCCCTTTTGGGAACGAAAATGCAGAAATTATTGAAAAATTTTGTGCAATAACCGGTATTGAGGAAAGGCGTTATGCAGCCGAAGATGAAGATTCATCTGATTTAGCATATATAGCTTCTAAAAAAGCAATAGAAGAATCTGGAATTAATCCAGAAGAATTAGATTATATAATTTTAGCACATAATTTTGGAGATGTTAAAACAAACTCTATTCAAGCAGATGTTTTACCAAGTTTAGCATCAAGAGTAAAAAACAAGTTAGGGATAAAAAGCCCTGGTTGTGTTGCGTATGATATCCTTTTTGGATGCCCTGGATGGATTCAAGGTGTTATTCAAGCAGAAGCTTTTATTAAATCTGGAATAGCAAAAAAATGTTTGGTAATTGGATCTGAAACACTTTCTCGTGTAATAGATCCGTATGATAGAGATTCTATGATTTTTTCTGATGGAGCAGGAGCTTGTGTTATAGAAGCCGCTGAAACCGAAGAGCAGGGAATTTTAAGTCATGCAGCTCGAACAGATACTGTAGATGAATGTTATTATCTTCATTATGGAGAATCGTTTAATAGAGAAGATACTAGCGGAGTTCATTACATTAAAATGTTAGGACGAAAAATTTACGAATATGGTTTAAAACATGTTCCCTTAGCAATGAAAACAGCTTTAGATAAAACAGGTCTTGATATTTCTGAAGTTAAAAAAGTATTTATCCATCAAGCAAACGAAAAAATGGATGAAGCTATTATTAAAAGATTTTACCGTTTGTATAAAACAAAAGTACCTAGTGATGTTATGCCAATGAGTATTCATAAATTAGGAAATAGTTCAGTTGCAACCGTACCAACATTGTTCGATATGGTTAAAAACGGAGCAATTGAAAATCACGAAATAAATAAAGGAGATGTCGTTATTTTTGCTTCTGTAGGGGCAGGGATGAGTATCAATGCCGTTGTTTATAAATATTAGTTTAAAGTATTTAAGTTATACTGCTAGAAGCTGCTGTGTTTTAATAACATAGCAGCTTTTTTATTTTAAAGATTAAATTTATAATGCAAAAAGATTATAAGGTGATATAATTTTAATATTTTAGCCAAAAAGAAATTTTAATGAACTATTTAGAGCATATTGGAAAGTATTTTATTATGCTGAAACAAGTTTTTAGAAAACCTCAAAAATGGTCGGTTTTTAGAGAAACTTTGTTTCGTGAAATTGAAGATTTAGGTTTAAAATCTTTGGGAATAATTATGTTTATATCCTTTTTTGTAGGAGGTGTTGTAGCTATACAAACAGCATTAAATGTAGACAGTCCTTTTATACCAAAATACTTAATAGGATTTGCAACAAAAAGATCTATGATTTTAGAGTTTGCGCCTACTTTTATGAGTGTTATCTTAGCAGGTAAAGTAGGTTCTTATATTTCCTCAAGTATAGGTACAATGAGGGTTACTGAGCAAATAGACGCTCTAGAAGTAATGGGGATTAACTCTTTAAACTATTTAGTTTTACCCAAAATTATAGCAACTTTATTCTTTTATCCAATACTAATTGTATTAGCAATGTTTTTAGGGATTTATGGGGGATATGTTGCAGGAATTTTAACAGGGAGATTTTTTAGTGAAGATTATGTTTATGGAATTCAACTTGATTTTGATCCTTATTTTATACAATATGCACTGATTAAAACATTAGTTTTTGCGTTTGTTATTGCAACTATTCCAGCCTATCATGGGTATTATGTAAAAGGAGGCTCTTTAGAGGTTGGAAGAGCGAGTACTCAAGCAGTGGTTTGGACAAGTGTTGTAATTATTTTATTAAATTACTTTTTAACTCAAATGTTATTAGGATAAATGATTGAAGTTACAGATTTATATAAAGAATTTAGTGGAACTCCAGTTTTAAAAGGTATAACTACAACTTTTGAAAAAGGAGAAACTAGTATGATTATTGGTCAGAGTGGTTCTGGAAAAACAGTTTTTTTAAAATGTTTATTGGGACTGCATGTTCCAGAAAAAGGAGGGATTTGCTTTGATGGAAGAAATCAAACAGCGCTAGATATTAAAGAGAGAAGGCAATTACGACAAGAAATTGGAATGGTTTTTCAAGGTGGTGCTTTGTACGACTCTTTAACGGTAGAAGAAAACATAATGTTCCCTTTAAAAATGTTTACAAACGATAGTAATGCAGAGATGTTAAAACGTGTAAACTTTGTATTAGATAGGGTAAATTTAGTAAATGCAAATAAAAAATTCCCTGCCGAAATATCTGGAGGGATGCAAAAAAGAGTTGCTATTGCAAGAGCAATTGTTATGAGACCTAAATATTTATTTTGCGATGAACCAAATTCTGGATTAGATCCAAATACTGCAACTTTAATAGATAATTTAATTCAAGAAATTACCAAAGAATATCAAATTATTACCGTAATAAACTCTCATGATATGAATTCGGTGATGGAAATTGGAGAAAAAATTGTTTTTTTAAAAGATGGAGTAAAAGCATGGGAAGGAAGCAATAAAGAAATATTTAAAACTGAAAATGAGGCGATTGTAAATTTTGTTTATTCTTCAAATTTATTTAAAAAAGTAAGAGAAGTATATTTAAATGAAACAAAATAAAAAAGTTGTTTGTTTTTTTAAAATATACTCTTATATTTGCACCCGCTAAAAACAAATAAAGCGACCTGGTAGCTCAGTTGGTAGAGCACCTCCCTTTTAAGGAGGTGGTCCTGGGTTCGAGCCCCAGCCAGGTCACAAACAACTTTTAGTTTTATAAAAGTTTTGGTCAATATTGGTGAGATACTCAAGTGGCCAACGAGGGCAGACTGTAAATCTGCTGCGCAAGCTTCGAAGGTTCGAATCCTTCTCTCACCACAAACCTCAAATCATTAGATTTGAGGTTTTTTTATATGAATATAATAAAAATGTTTAACATTTTTATATTTTTGTTAAACAAATTAGTATATTTGCAATAAATAAATGCTTTAGAATGAAAAATATTAGTATTATATTATTCCTTATATTAAATGTATCCGTAGTGTTTTCTCAAAATAACGGAACTATTAAAGGTAAAGTTATTGATGCGCAAACTAGAGAAAGTTTACCTTTTGTAAATGTATTAGTAGATGATTCAACAAAAGGAACAAGTACAGATGAAGAAGGGAATTTTGTAATTTCAAATGTGTCATTGGGCTATCATAAAGTTTTTGTTTCATTTTTAGGATATACATCTGTTTTATCTGATGATTATTTAGTAACCAAGGATAAAATACCTTATATTTTAATTGAATTATCTCAAAGTAACGAGCAATTAGATGAGGTTGTAATACAAAGTCAATTATTTCAAAAATCTGTAGAAAGTCCATTGTCTGTTCAGACTTTAGGTATTGCTGAAATTGAAAAAAATCCTGGAGGCAATAGAGATGTTTTAAAAGTGTTACAATCGTTACCGGGTGTAGCATCAAATCCAAGTTTTAGAAACGATATTATTATTAGAGGTGGAGCACCTTCAGAAAATAAATTTTATTTGGATGGAGTAGAAGTACCTGTAATTAATCATTTTCAAACACAAGGTTCTTCTGGAGGTCCGGTAGGAATTATAAATGCAGATTTAATTAGAAAAGTAGATTTTTATACGAGTGCTTTTTCTGCCAATCAAGGGAATGCTTTAAGTTCTGTTATTTCTTTTACACAGAAGGATGGGAATCCTGAAAAATTAAACACTAGGCTTACTTTAGGGACTTCTGATGCTGGAATTACTTTAGATGGTCCATTGGGGTCTAAAACTACTTTTATGGTTTCTGCGCGTCAATCTTATTTGCAGTTTTTATTTAAGTTGATAAAGTTACCTTTTTTGCCAACTTATAACGATTTTCAATTTAAAGTAAAACATCAATTATCACCAAATAGCGAAATTTCTTTAATAGGTTTGGGTGCGTTAGATAAGTTTAAGTTAAACGAAAGTGTAAATGATGATATAACTGACGAGGAAACTTTAAAGAGAAATAGGTATTCCCTAAGTAATATTCCTATTCAAGAACAATGGAATTATACTGTTGGAGCTGTTTATAAACATTTTGGTGAAAAAAGTATGCAACAAATTGTTTTAAGTAGAAATGTTTGGAATAATAACTCAAAAAAATATTTTAATAATTCAGATAATCCAGATGATTTATTATTGGACTATACTTCAAAAGAAATTGAAAATAAATTACGTTTTGAAATCACTTCAACATTGAATAATAATTACAAATTAAATGTTGGTGTAGGTTTGGAAAATGCAACTTATACAAACAGTACTTTTCAACGTTTGGCAATTTCAGAGGGAGTTCAAGAAATTGATTTTTCTTCAAAATTATCTATGTTAAAGTATGCTTTATTTGGACAAATTTCAAAAAGTTATTTAAACGCTAATTTAGGAGTTTCTTTAGGATTTAGAATGGATGGAGTTGATTATAATGATGAAATGAAAAATCCATTAAATCAATTTTCTCCTAGAATATCTTTGTCTTATAAATTAACTAAGAAACTTAGTTTAAATGCCTCTACAGGTATTTATAAACAATTGCCGGCTTATACAATTATGGGATATAGAAATGCTTTAAATCAATTGGTGAATAGAGATAATGGTTTGAAATTTATAGAAGCTATACATTATGTTTCTGGTTTAGAAATGAAACCAAATTCTACTTCAAAAATAACTTTAGAGGGGTTTTATAAGGCTTATAAAAACTATCCTTTTTCTGTAAGAGATCAAATTAGTTTGGCAAATTTAGGTTCAGATTTTGGAGTTATTGGAAATGAAGAGGTAAATTCTAATTCTAAAGGAAGAGCTTATGGAATTGAATTGTTAGCGCAAAAAAAATCATATAATGGTTTGTATGGTATTTTTTCGTACACGTTTGTTAAAAGTGAATTTAAAGGAGCTACAGGTAATTATATTCCTTCATCTTGGGATAACCGTCATTTATTATCAATTACTGGAGGTAAAAAAATGAAAAAAAATTGGGAAATAGGAGGTAAGTTTAAACTTATAGGTGGACAACCTTATACGCCTTACGATTATGACGCGTCTGCAATAATTGAAAATTATAATGTTTCAAATAGCGGTATTTTAGATTATAGTAAATTAAATTCAGAACGTTTTGATACTTATCATCAATTAGATCTTCGTGTAGATAAAACGTGGTATTGGGAAAAACTTTCTTTAAATTTTTATATTGATATTCAAAATATATATGGAAGTGAGTTTATTTCGCAGTCGTATTTAATTCCTATTCAAGATGAAAATGGAAATAAAAGTATAAACGCTACAGATACTACACGATATAACCTAGAAGAAATTTCAAATTCTTCAGGAAATGTATTGCCTAGTTTTGGTATTGTTTTAGATTTTTAATTATTATTTAACTGTAAAGTATCTAAATTTAAACGTGTTTTAAGCCATTTTTTAAGCACAAGTTGTTTGTTGGGTATGTTTTGAATAGAATCATTCCATCGAGCGTTAAAAACGGTAATTGTATCTACACTGTTAAAGTTAGTATGTATTAATTTTGCATAGCTTAAATGTTCTAAACCTGCATAATTTATTTGCGCTTCTTTACTTATTTGTATAAACGGAATTTCAGCAGCTTGATATTTATTTATTTGAGATGTAAGTAATTTAATTTTGTCTTCTTTCTCCTTTACTGTCTGATCTCTAGATGAAATTATTTTTTGATTTTGCACATATAAATCTGTCAAGTTTTGAACCTCATGTCTAATGTCAGAATCATCTTCTCCTTGTTGAAAGTCGAGTTGTGTTCCTTCAAGTCCGTAGTCTTTTAATTTTTCATTCCATAGTTTAATTTCATCGTTGGTTAGTTTATTTCCATAAACATATATTTTAACCTTTTTGTTATGATAGTCTATGTTTTCATCTTTTTCATCAATAATACTAATACCATTTCCTTTAATATCATTTATTAAATTTTCTACAGCTTGTTTAAATTGATTTTCTTGAAATAGGTTAAAAAATAGGTAAATACTTCCTGAGAAAACTATAAGAGCTACTGTTGAAGCTGTGGTGGCAATACGTTTTCTTTTTGCAGAGTTAATGTATTTTAGCATTGGAAAGCCTAAAAATTTAACAATTACAAAAGTGGCTAATGCAATAAAAATAGTGTTTATAGTAAACAGAAACATTGCACCTCCAAAATAACTTAAATTCCATGTTGCAAGTCCATAACCTGCAGTACATAAAGGAGGCATTAATGCAGTAGCAATTGCAACACCTGCAATTGTGTTTGTTTGTTTACTACGTCTACTAAGGGCAATTATTAAAGCTAAACCACCCGAAATTGCAATAAAAACATCTCTTACATCTGGAGCAGTTCTGGCCAATATTTCAGGAGTTTCACTTTGAAATATCGGAAAAATAAAAAACATTGTAGAGGTTGCTAAACTCAACCCAACCATAACTCCTAAATTTATTAAAGAACGTCTTAAAGTATCAATGTCATTAATACCAATAGATAACCCAATTCCTAAAATTGGTCCCATTAAAGGAGAGATAAGCATTGCTCCAATTACTACAGCAGAAGAACTTACATTTAATCCAATAGAGGCAATTAATATTGAAAAAACCAATACCCAAGCATTGTGACCTTTCATTGAAATATTTTCTTTTATATCTTCAATGGTTCCTTTTTTATCAGTATCATTTCTAATATCTAGAATACTGTGTAAGAATTGCGTAATACTAAGCCAAACTCCTTTAAAATCGTTTTCTGGAGGTGTATTTGAATTAGTATTGTTACTTTGTTGATTGGTGTTTTCAGTTTCCATGATTAAATAGTTTAAACAAATTTATCTCCAAATTTGGATTGAACTTCAGCACTTACTTCTTTTATTTCTTGTTCTTTATCTTTTGGGTAAATTAGTAGCACATCTTTTTTTTCCACTACAATAAAGTCATTTAAACCTTTAATTACAACTTTTTTATTATTTTGTGTTCTAACTATATTCCCTTTAGCGTTTTTAAAAATAACTTCTCCGCCAATAGAAGTGTTTTGGTTTTCATCTGCTTTTAGTTTTTCCTGTAAGGAACTCCAAGTACCTAAGTCGTTCCATCCAAAATCTGTTGGAAGTACACAAACATTGTTTGCTTTTTCCATAATTCCAAAGTCTATAGATATTTTTTGAGATTTTGAATAATTTTCTTCAATAAAATTGTTTTCTGAAGCTGTATTATAATTATTATTGCCTTTAGAAAATAGTTGGTGCATTTCGGGTAGATAAGTTTCAAATGCTTTTAAAATACTTTTAACACTCCAAATAAAAATACCTGCATTCCAAAGGTAATCACCACTGTTTAAAAATTCTTCTGCTGTTTCTATATTAGGTTTTTCAGTGAAATTAAGAACTTCTTTTATAGCTGTATCTGTTTTGTTAAACTTAATATATCCATAGCCTGTATTTGGATTGGTTGGTTTGATACCAAGTGTTAGTAAAAAGTCGTTTTTTGAACAAAATTCAAACGTGGTTTTAACGTTTGAAATAAATTCTTGTTCGTTTTCAATATAATGGTCAGATGGTGCAACTATCATAATTCCATCTGGGTTTTTATTGTAGATTTTAAGAGCACTATATAAAATACATGGTGCAGTGTTTTGCATTGCAGGCTCTAATAAAATTTGATTAGATGCAATAGTTGGTAAATGTTTTTTTACTAATTTTTTATATTTTTTATTGGTAGCAATTAATATATTTTCTGTTGGAATTAAAGAGTCAAATCGATTATATGTTTGTTGAATTAAAGAGTTTCCTGTACCTAAAATGTCATGAAATTGTTTAGGTAATTTATTGGTGCTTATTGGCCAAAATCGAGAGCCAATTCCACCAGCCATAATAACTGCGTAATAGTTTTTATTCATTGTGTTCTATTATTTCTACTGCTGCATTTTTGTTGAATAAATAAGTTTTTTTACTTTTCATTTCAACACATTCATATCTTGTTCTTCTAATATTCCCTTTTTTGTAGATTTTATTTTTAAATAAAAACATACTGCCATGTGGTAATTCAAATATAAAGCTCTTTCCCGAATTATCATCATACTTATTTAAAGCTTGCATTAAATTTACATCGGATCCAGTACTAGCTTTAGGATTTATTAAGTAATTAGCTAACAATGGAAGCAAATCTTCTGGGAAAATTTCCGGATTTAAAAACGGTAACATTAAATGTTGAAAGTTTCTTTTCCACTCAATACCATGTGGTTTTATGCGTTTGTATTTTTTAAAAGTTACAAAATGTGCTAATTCATGAATTAATGTTATTAAAAAATGGTATTGATTTAAGTTGTTATTAATTGTTATTTCAACTTTGCTATCAATAGTTCTTTTAAAATCGCCGTGTTTTGTGGCTCTTTCTTTAACTATTTTAATAACTAATGGATGTTCTTCAAGAATTTCTTGAACCAATATTAAAGCATTTTCTGGGATATATTTTGAAAGCTTTTGAATCATAAATTAAGGAGTTGTAGATGAAACTTGCAAAATTTTTCCATTATAAAATTTATTTCCAGTTAAAGCAAAATTATAAATATAATCGGCCATTTCTACTGCTGTAACTGGCGCTTTATAACCAGGAAATGCTTCTTCTAACATTTCTGTTTGTACTGCTCCTAAAGCAATAGCATTAAAAGAGATTTGTTGTTCTTTATATTCTTCAGCTAATACTTCTGTTAGTGTTAACAGAGCTCCTTTTGAAGAGCTGTAAGCTGCTAAACCAGGAAATTTTACACTTCCTAAAACTCCACCAATACTACTAATATTAACAACGTGACTGCCTTTGTTTAAAAATGGAATTAATTGTTTTGTTAATTCTGCAACTGCAAAAACATTTACTTTGTACACTTCTAAAAAGTCTGTGCTTGTAATTTTTTCAAAAGGTTTGTTTACTAATTTTCCTGCATTATTAATTAAAATATCTACATTTTTCCAGTTGGTATTTACAAAGTTTGTTACTTTATTTAAATCATTTTCATTAGATAAATCAACAGAAAGTGTTGTAATATTTTTGAGATTTAAGGTGTTTAAAGGAGCAGCGTTTCTAGATAAAGCAAGTACATTGTAATTGTTTTTAGCAAATAGTTGTGCTAATTCAAATCCAATACCGCGACTTGTTCCAGTAATTATTATATTTTTCATATTTATTTAAATAAATAGCTATATGTTTATTGTGATATATTTTGTAAAAATACAGTTTTTAAAATATCAATTAAAAAAAGGGATATTGTTTTAATTAAAATTAATATGTTGGTACGCTCCAATATCTGACGGAGAAGTTCTTAGTTCACCTAAAATATCGTAAGGGACTAGAGCGCTTCCTTGGAGGTTTGCATTTTTAATTGCATCGGAATTTTCGCCAATAATTAATTGATTACTATTGGTAGATTTAAAGTCTGAATTGCCATTTAAAATGTTATTTTCATAGTGATTTGTGTTTTCAAAATCATATTGAATGATGTCTTTATAACTTTGATTGTAATCATTAAATTTTATTAAATTGTTTTTAAATGAATAGTTAAATATACTTCCTTCAACTTTATCTAAAATTAATTCAATATTAGAATTACCATCAATAATACAATTTGTAAAGTTTGCAGCATGTAAATCTTTAGTTTCAGTAATTTGCTCTCCACTGTTGCTGATATATGTATAATAATTATTGATTAATACACTTGGGTATTGGCGTAAACTAGTATTCCAGAAATTTGTAAAAGTGGCATGTGTAAAATTATAAGTTCCGCCAATAGTACAAGCTAAAGAAGCTTGTCCGCTATTATTTATTACTAAATTTTCACCCTCAATATTGGTTTCTCTAGCTAAAATACCATAGTTTGCGCTATTGTAAATTTGGGTGTTTTTTATAGTTAAAGTAGGAGCGTTGTTGCTTCCAATGGAATCTACAATAATTCCTGCAGTTGCATTTTTTATAGTTACATTACTTATTACATTATTTTTACTGCCAGCACGCAGCCAAATTGCTCCCCATTGTCCTGGAATATTATTAAATTCAGATTCTAATCTATCTCCTTTAAATGTTACTTGGTTATTTAGTTCACCTTCAACAATTAAAGTAGCATTTTTATTGATAATAATTCCAGAATTTGAATGAAAATAAATATTAGCACCAGCTTCTATTGTTAGTGTTTTATTTTCTGGAACTGCGCAATAGCCGTAAATTACATATGGTTTTTGGTTGGTAAAAGTGGTGTTGTTATCTAAATAAAAACCATTAATTTTAATAGCTTCTCCATTAGAATCTAAACCTGTTGTAATGGTTTCGGTTAAACCGTTCGCATTTTTTGAAGGGTATAAAAAATGAGCATCTTTTACCAATGTTATTAAAGAGACTTTTTGTAAATTTTCTCCAGTATCAAAAATAATTTCATCTTGATAAATTGGGCTTGTAATTTGATTGTAGTTAATAGTAGTTTCAATAAAAATATAAATACTGTCTTTTGCTAAAATCTCGATATCTTCAAAAACTTTACCTGAAACACCGTCAACATTTAATCTGTAACTAGAATTTTCTGCATAACCTAATTTTATTGAAGGCACGTAGATGTTTTTGTTACTTTTATTATATACTTTTAAATTATAGGTACTTGAGCCAATATTAGTAAAAACGGTGTCTAAAAACACAGTATCTTTAGAAAAAGATAAATTTCCAGTACTTAAATCTGCGCCAAAGTCTTTTCTACAAGAAGCTGTAATTAGTAAGGTTGCTATAATTAAAAAAGATATGAAATAACGCATTAATTTTGTTTTAAAAAATATAATAATTTAAAGAACCTATTTTTTTATCAATTCAATTTCAAATAATTTAGCCCAATGTTTACCTGTTACAAATAAGCGATTATTTTCTTTGTCGTACGCAATTCCATTTAAAACCTCATCGCTATCAACTAGGTTTTGTTCTTTTAAAATTTCTGTTTTTAAACCATCTAAATCTGCAACACCTTCAACTTTTCCATTTTTTGGATTTATAATTAAAATTGAGTTTTGTTGCCAAATATTGGCATAAATCAATCCATTAATATATTCTAATTCGTTAAGGTTTTCAACTTTTCTTTTATTGGTGTAAGCTTCTATATAACTTTCCTCTATAAAAGTTTCAGGATTTAAAAACCAAATACGTTCTGTACCATCTGTTTTTAATAATTGTTTACCATTATTTGCAAAACCCCAACCTTGAAGGCTTTTGGTATACTTAAATTCTTTTTCTTTTTCAAAAGTATCTAAATCATACACAATACCAATACCACCTTGCCAAGTTAATTGATGAATTTTGTTATTTAAAATTGTAACACCTTCACCAAAATACTTTGCATCTAAATCTTTTTGTTGAAGTACTTTACCAGTCTCTAATTCAACTTTTCTAATGTAAGATTGACCTTTACGACCTGTTCCTTCATATAAAAAACCATTATAATACTCCAATCCTTGTGTAAACGCATTTTTATCGTGTGGGTAAGTATTTATAATTTTATAAGTATAAATTTCAGGAGATGAATCTGCCATAAAATAAACAGGTTTTGTTATTTTTTTTGTTTTACCTTCAAAAAATACAATGGCAGTAACAGTGTGTTTTCCTAATTTAAAATCGTTAACTTTTATAGTTGAAGAAGTGTTGTTGTTACTTTCAATTTTTTTAGAACCGATTGAAAAGTGAACTGAATCTATTGGCTTGTTACCTTTTTCTGATATTGAAATAGTTAGTTCTTGATTACTTTGTATTTTTTGAGGACTATTTAAAATAAATTTGTACTCACTTTTACAAGAAACTAAAAAAAGAACAGCTAAAAAAACTAATATTGACCTATATTTCATAACTTTGTTTAAATATTTATAATTTTTATGTAAATAAAATAAATTATTTGTTTGAAGTTTCAAAAATATAGTTAAATTTGCAGTCTTAAAAATAAAAACAGCATTAAAACGAGTTTACGATGAGAAAAGGTATACACCCAGAAAATTATAGAATGGTAGCATTTAAAGATATGTCTAATGATGATGTATTTTTAACTCGTTCAACAGTAAATACTAAAGAAACTTTAGATGTAGATGGTGTTGAATATCCTTTAGTAAAATTAGAAATTTCAAGGAGTTCACATCCTTTCTACACTGGTAAATCTAAATTAATAGATACTGCAGGACGTATTGACAAGTTCAAATCTAAATATGCTAAATTTAAAAAGTAATATTTTAGATTAAAAATATTTAAAACCTCAACTTTCGTTGAGGTTTTTTTTTGCTTTTATAAGTAAAAAAGAATTAGATATTGTAATTTTAGACTAAATTAAGAGTTTCTTTTTTAAAGAAAAGACCAGTTTTACTAAGGATTAAATTAACAGTACTATAGTTTATACGTCTAAAAAACTCCTCAATTTTGAGGAGTTTTTTTAGAAAACTATTTTTTCAACCAAATTTTCTCCATTTCTTCTAAAGTTTTTCCTTTTGTTTCTGGAACAAATTTCCAAACCAACACCATTGCCAATACGCCCATTACACCGTAAATCCAATAGGCAAAACCGTGATTGAATTTTTCTAATAAATACGTGTTTTTATCCATCATTGGGAATGTCCAAGAAACTAAATAATTAGAAATCCATTGCGCTGCTACGGCAACTGCTAACGCTTTTCCACGAATTTTATTCGGAAAAATCTCAGACAATAACACCCAACAAACAGGTCCCCAACTCATTGCAAAACTTGCTACATAAATTAACATAAATATTAATGCGCCTATTCCAACGGATTCCATAAAAAAGGTTGTACCTAATGCAAACATTGATATTGCCATACCAGCTGCTCCAACAATCATTAATGGTTTTCTTCCATATTTATCCACAGTTAAAATTGCTAATACTGTAAATAATAAATTAACAGCACCAACTATTATTGTTTGTAACAAAGCTGTATCGGTTCCAGAACCCATACTTTTAAAAATTTCTGGAGCGTAATATAATACCACGTTAATACCAACAAACTGTTGGAAAATTGAAAGTAATATACCAATAACAATTACAGTAATTCCAAAAGAAAACAATTTGCCAGAATGACTTTCAACTGTATTTTGAATTTCAGCCAATATTTTCTTTCCTTCTTCAACACCATTTACTTTTATTAAAACTTTTAACGCTTTTTCAGGTTTCGATTTTAACATTAAAGATCTTGGAGTATCTGGTACAAAGAACAGCATAATTAAAAATAAACTTGCTGGAATTACTTCTGAAGCAAACATCCATCTCCAACCTACTAAATTTAACCAAGTATCGTCTCCTTGTCTTGAAATGTAATAGTTTACAAAATATACAACTAACATACCAAATATAATGGCAAATTGATTCATTGAAACTAATTTACCTCTACTTTTGGCAGGTGCTATTTCTGCAATATATAAAGGAGATAACATAGATGCTAATCCAACTCCTATACCTCCAATAATTCTATAAACTATAAAAATATAAATAAATGTATGGTCGCCATCACCAATAGGTTTTAGTAGCATTTCAGGCATTGCAGACCCAATAGCTGAGAATAAAAATAAAGAGGCAGCTAAAATCAATCCATTTTTACGACCTAATTTTTTACTGACTAATCCTCCTAAAACTCCTCCAATTACACATCCAATAAGTGCACTTGAAACTACAAATCCCAATCGGGCGTTTGCCTCCATTTCTCCTAAACCAAAGGGTAATACAAAAAAACTTTCTAAAGAACTTACCGTTCCTGATATTACTGCGGTATCATAACCAAATAGCAATCCTCCAAGTGTTGCTACGATAGTTAGTTTTAATAAATAGATTGAATTTGATGGTTTCATATGGTTTGGTTTAAATTTTGAAAAATAAGCGTATTGAAAATTTCAACACGCTTATTTTTATTTTAGATATATTGATTTATAATATTTTCAAACAACTCTTGTTTACCACTTTTTAGTGATAACTCTCCGTTTTCTTGTGCAATTTTATATAAATCGTTCATAGAAAGTTTTCCTTCTTCAAAAGCTTTTCCATTTCCTGCATCAAACGAAGCATAACGTTCAGTTCTTAATTTATTATAAGGAGAAGAAGTAATAATTTTATCAGCAATTAGTAAAGCTCTTGCAAAAGTGTCTGCTCCTCCAATATGAGCATAAAATATATCTTCTAAATCTGTTGAATTTCTTCTAATTTTTGCATCAAAATTTACACCACCGCCTTGTAAGCCTCCTGCTTTTAAAAACACCAACATTGCTTCTGTAGTTTCTTGAATATTATTTGGAAATTGGTCTGTATCCCATCCGTTTTGATAATCTCCACGGTTTGCATCTAAACTTCCTAACATACCAGCTTTTGCTGCAGTTGCTATTTCGTGTTGAAAAGTGTGTTGTGCTAAAGTTGCGTGATTTACTTCAATATTTATTTTAAAATCTTTATCTAAACCTTGTTCTCTTAAAAATCCAATGGCTGTAGCAGTATCAAAATCGTATTGATGTTTCATTGGCTCCATTGGTTTTGGTTCAATTAAAAAGTTTCCTTTAAAACCTTGTGAACGTGCATAGTCTCTGGCCATTCTTAAAAACTCTCCCATATGGTCTAATTCTCTTCCCATATTAGTATTTAATAAAGACATATAACCTTCTCTACCTCCCCAAAAAACGTAGTTTTCACCACCTAATTTGATTGTAGCATCCATTGCCAATTTAATTTGTCCTCCTGCTCTTGCTAAAACATCAAAGTCTGGATTTGTTGAAGCACCATTCATATAACGTGGGTTAGAAAAACAGTTTGCAGTACCCCATAATAATTTAACACCAGATGCTGCTTGTTTATCTTTAATATATTCGGTAATTGTAGCTAATCTTTTTTCAGATTCTGCAAAGGTTGCACCTTCTTGAACTAAATCATAATCGTGAAAACAAAAATAATCGAATCCTATTTTAGTGATAAATTCAAAAGCTGCATCTGCTTTATCTTTTGCTGCTTGCATTGGGTCTGTAGCTTTATCCCAAGCAAAACTTTGTGTTCCTGGTCCAAATGGATCTCCTCCTTGTCCACAGAATGTATGCCAATATGCTATTGCAAATTTAAAATGCTCGCGCATTGTTTTTCCTGCTACAACCTGATCTGGATTGTAATATTTAAATGCAAATGGATTGTCTGATTCTTTTCCTTCAAATTTAACTTCTCCAATACCTTGAAAGTATTCTTTGTTTCCTAAAATTGCCATTTTTTGTAATATTTAATTTTGTTATTTATTATATTGTTTTTCTAAATCTTGTTTCCAAACGTCATATACATCGGTATATATTTTTTTGTCTTTCAAAGGATGATATGTCATTACGTGTTCATTGTCTGAAAAAGCTTCATCCAATGTTTTAAAATCACCTTTACTAACACCAGCAGCACGTGCTGCTCCAATAGCTCCAGTAGTATCTATAATATTAATATCTGTATTAACTAATGTTGCAATGGTATTTGAAAATATTTCTGATCTAAATAAATTATCATTTCCTGCTCTAATGGCCGAAAGTTCTACACCATCATTTTTTAAAATATCTATACCGTTTACAAATGAAAATGCGATGCCTTCAAGCGCAGCTCTTAATAAATGAGCCTTATTATGTTTGTTGAAATTTAAGTTGAAAAAGCTCGCTCCTTTATTCGTATTATTTAGCATACGTTCTGCTCCATTTCCGTAGGGTAAAATTCTTAAACCTTCGGATCCAACAGGTACGGAAGCTGCTAGGTTGTTCATATCATTATAAGAATCGGTTGATGCTGCAATATTTTTTTTCATCCAACTATATTGAATTCCTGCACCATTAATGTTTAATAACTTTCCAATTCTAGGTTGTTTTTTAGAGTAATTTACATGCGCAAAATTGTTAATTCTAATACTTTCTCTGGTGGTAGTGCTATCTGTAATAGCATACACAACTCCTGATGTACCTCCAGTAGCTGCTATTTCACCAGGGTTAAAAGCGTTTAACGACATTGCGTTGTTTGGTTGGTCTCCAGCTCTGTATAATACTGGAATCCCTTCAGGTAAACCAATTTCTTTTGAAGCTTTTTTTGTTACTGTTCCTTGGTTTGCGAAGGTTGGAACAATTGTTGGAATTAAATCGATACTAATTCCCATATAATTAAATAACCAATCTGCAGGTTTATTTTGTTTAAAATCCCACATAATTCCTTCTGAAAGTCCAGAAATTGTGGTAGTTGCCTCATCAGTTAATTTTAATGCTATAAAATCTCCTGGTAATAATAATTTATCAATTTTTTCAAAAATTTTAGGTTCATTTTCTTTTACCCATTTTAATTTTGAAAGTGTGAAGTTTCCGGGTGAGTTTAATAAATTTGAAACACATTTATCTTCTCCAATACCTTTAAAAGTAGTATTTCCAATTTCTACAGCTCTACTATCGCACCAGATAATTGAAGGTCTTAATACTTGTTTATTTTTATCAACAACCACTAATCCGTGCATTTGATAAGCAATACCAATTCCTTTTATTTTGTTTGAAGAAACTCCTGTTTGAGCCAATAATTTTTGAGTTACTTTACAAATGTTTTTCCACCATAAATTTGGGTCTTGTTCAGCCCAACCAGTTTGTTCTGCTATAATGGTCATTTCTTTTTCTGGATATTGAGTAACCCCAATAGATTTCCCTGTACTTGCTTCAATTAAAGCTGCTTTAATTGACGAACTTCCTAAATCAAATCCGATGTAATACATAATTTTATAATGATTCTCTTACTATTAATTCTGTTGCTATATATTCTTGTATTTGTTTGTCTTCTGTAATAAATTCAGCTGCTTTTATTCCCATTTCTTTAAAATCTGTTGAAACTACCGAAATGCCTTTGTAGATAAACTTTTTCATCGGAGTTTCGTTGTACGATAGAAATCCGATATCTACTCCAGGTTCAAAGTTTTTATTTCTACATTGTTCTAAAAACACTCCTAAAACTCTATCACTTACGCTTATATATGCACATTCTTTTTTAAAGTTAATTTCTTTTGGGTCGGTAATAATGTTATATTTAAATTGATGTTTTTTGCAATATTTCTTAAAAAAGGTAACGGTTTCTATTGGGTGATTTGTAAATGTTGGGTATAAAAAATTAACTTCTTTATATTTTTTAAATAATAGGGTAGCTTTTTTTAATGCATTATAAAAAGACTCTCCAAAATCTTGAAAAACATAATTATTTTCTGGTTTAGCATGAATATTCCAATCTATTAATAATAATTTATCATTGTTAATTTTGGATAAAACTTTTGGGACTTCTTTAGAGTTAAATCCCATTACTACATATTTGTAATAATTACCAATACTGTTATTTATAATGGTTTTAAAATTGTTTATGTTATAATGATGAAATTGTACATCTGTAATAATATTATTTGGTAGATTTTTTATAAAGGAATGATATAAAACTTCTTTGTAAGCTTTAAATGTATCTAAAACAAGTAATATTTTTTTTGTTTTACTAGCTACATAATATCCTTTATTAGGAACAGATTCTATAATTTGTTGTTCTTTTAAAATTGAATATGCTTTAAAAACAGTATCTCTAGAGAGTTTATGAGTTTTACAAATACTATTTACAGAAGGTAGTAAATCACCAATAGATATTTCATTATTGGCAATGGCATTATTAACAGCATTCACTAGTTGTTGATATTTTGGAATATCACTAGTATGTATAATGTTAAATATTATTTTTTCTTTCATTTAAACGATCTGTTCTGTTGTGGTATGTAAAGTTATGTTTTTATTTAATGAAAACAAATTTTAAATTTTTTTTTAAAATTTTGGCAAAAGTTAAATTGTGCTGCTTAATTATATCTCAGTTTCTATAGTAAGTTTATTTTATTTGCTTGTTTAGAAATACAGTTAAGTAGTATTTAGTTAATAGTAGATAGGTAAAAAAAAGCCCAAAATCAGATTTTTGTTTTATTCAAAAGATAATACATACAATCTAATTTTGAGCAATTTATAAACTAAACTAATAATTATTCCCAACCAGGATTTTGTGTTAAGTTAGGGTTTAATACCAATTCTTCTGATGGTATTGCAAGCAAATAATCGCGTTCAGGGTTAAACCCGTAACCATTGGCTAAGTCTACGGCATAAGGGTCTAGGTATCCTTCAGAATCTGTGTTAAGGTTACCTGCAACTTCAATAATTAAATCTTCGTAATAAGCACCTTTTGGTCTTTGTTGTACACCTACAAAAAGATTATGTGCTCTCCATCGCATTAAGTCAGCAGTTCTAAACCCTTCATTCATTAATTCAACAGTTCTTTCTCTTCTTATTTCTTGAAGTAAATTTGATAATGAATATCCATAATCTGGCCAATTAGGGTCAGTTAAAGGGTTTAAAGTAAGTTTTGCTGTTGGATATGCAGCAAAATCAAAACCAGCTCTTTCTCGTAATTTATTTATTGTAAGGTCTAAATCCGCCTGTGTAATAGTTCCTAATTCAGCTTTAGCTTCAGCATAAATAAGTAATGCTTCACTATATCTCATAAGAATTTTTGCTGTATTTCTGCTATAGTCATTAGTAGAAGCGTCTAATTCAACAATTCTGTATTTTTGAGATTCATAAGCTCCTACACTTTTTCCTACAGTAGGTTCTTCCCAATATAGCATAGAGCCATCAATATTAACAACAGTAATATCGCCAGGAACCATTAAAGTTTGAGCAAGTCTAGGGTCTCTGTTCGTTTCAATATTAGCTAACATTTTATCATCTGTATCTAAAGAGCTAACTGCTGTAGGTAAACCATCTAGGGCTAAATAACTGCGTATGGCACTTAGTGAAAAAGAAAAATTGTTAGGCCATTGAACTTGTGCATCATTACCAAAAGAATTTCCTAGGCCAACATAATCATATTCTCTCCAAAGAATAACTTCGCTATTAGTGCTAAGGTTTGTTTGATTAAATAATTCGCCATAAGTAGGGTTTAAACTTCTTGTTCCTCCATCTATAAGCTCTTTAGCTGTATTGGCAGCTTGTTGTAAATAGGTGCTACCATCAGAACCCGTTACACCAAAGCTTGTTCCGTTATGGTATTTTTCCCAGGTACCTTCATAAAGAGCAATTGTTGCTTTTAATAATTGAGCAGCTTCTTTATTTACACGAGGTGTAGAAAGTTCTCCCTTTGTTTTTAGAAGTGAAATAGCCATATCTAAATCTGCAAGTATAAAATCTGCAACTTCATTTCTTGGTGATTTGGCTTGGTATAAAGCATCGGTATTTAAATTATCGAAATACTCTTTATAAATAGGTAAATCACCATATTTTTTTAGTAAATCGTAATAAAAATAAGCTCTAAAGAAATAACCTTCACCTGTAAATTGATTGATTTCTGTTTCTAAGCCTTCCGCTTTAGAAACATTAGATATGAAGTAATTAGCTTGTCTTACTTCATCCCAGCTCCAAAGTGAATTAGTACTTGAGCTTGGAATACCTTGGCTTCCATGCAATCTTGAAGAAATGCCTGTACCTAACCCTAAATCTGTACCAACGTCAGGCATTTGAGCACTACCAAAACCTACACCAGACCATCCAGGTAATTTATTGTAAAAAGAGTTTGCATACAATTCTAAATCACTTGTGGTTTTCCAAAATTCTGGTTCAGATATTTCATCTAGAGGTGTTCTATCTAATATATCTTTGTCACACGACACCATTAAGACTGCCGAGTATATTGTTAGAATATAAAATATTTTTTTCATAATTATCATAAATTAAATTTTAAAATGAAATATTAACTCCTGTAGAAAAAGTTTTAGATAAAGGATAGGAAACCCCTCCACTAAATGTTCCTTGTAATGCTTCTGGGTCATAAAATTTAAGGTCAGAAATTGTTAGTAAATTTTCACCTGTAACAAATATTCTAAATCTATCTATTTTATACTTATCTGTTATTTTTTTAGGAATTGTAAATCCAAGTTGGATTGTTTTTAACCTAGTATAAGCTGCATTTTGAATATAACGATCTACGTGAGTTTTAAAATTTCTATTGTTTTTACCACCATTTACAGCGTAAGGTCTTGGAAAATATGAATCAGTATTAGCTCCTAAAGGACTGTCTGTATCTTCAGGTCTATAATAATCTAAATGTTCTACATATACATTAGAGTGGAATGATCCTTGCATTGGGCCTAAAAATTGCTTTTTTAGATTTCCAGCTAAAGGAGAGTAATCTCTTTTTCCAATACCCTGTATAAACATATTAAAATCTATACCTTTATAGCTAGCACCAAGGGTAATTCCATATTGATATCTAGGTGTTGAGTTTCCTATTATACTTATATCACCATGGTCATCCAATGTGTTAGAACCATTATTTATATAACCATCATTATTTAAATCAGCATATTTGGTATCTCCTTCTCCAAATTGACTGTTGTGTACCCATCTTTGGTTTACAACAGATTCTCTATCTAAAGCTTCTTGGTCACTAGTAAACCAACCTTCCCAAGTTAACCCCCATATTTCTCCAAGGTCTCTACCAGCATATAAGTCTGATAGTAATTCTGTTTCATTTGGAAATTCTACGATGGTTTGTTTATAGTCTGATAATGTGGCTCTAACGTTATATCTAAAATCACCTAATGATTCTTGCCAACTTACTTCGGCTTCCCATCCTTGAGTACGTGTAATACCTGCATTTATTAGAGGGGAACTTGTTCCAAGTACTGCAGGTAATGAAGCACCTGTAGTAGACATATCTTCAATATCTGAACGATACCAGTCAAAAGAGAAATTTAGTCTATTGTTTAATGCTATAACATCAATACCAATATCTTTCGTTTTTACAGTTTCCCAAGTAAGGTTAATACTAGTTAAGTTAGGTACGTTTGCAGTATATTCTCTTTCACCATTGAATAGGTAGAAACCATTTGAAATTGGAATTCTTGGTACATATAGGTAATTACTTACATTTTGATTACCTAAAGAACCACTACTAGCACGAAGCTTAAACATACTTATGTCTTCAATTGGCCAAAAATCTTCTTTTGCTATATTATACCCTAATTCGAATGAAGGAAAACCAGCCCATCTATTACCTGGCTCGAACCTTGAAGATCCGTCTCTACGGTAGGTTACCCTACCTATGTATTTTTCTTTATAATTATAACCAAATCTACCAAATACACTTTCTGTAGACCAGTGAGAGATACCGTCGGTAACTGTTTGATCTCCTACGGCTGTTGATATTGAAGTAACACCATCGGATAATAAACCATAAGCGTTTGCACTTAAGTTATAAACATTATAGCGTTCACTTTGGTAACCTACTGTAGCATCAAAATTATGTTCGCCAATAGTTTTATGATAGCTAGTGTATAAGTTTGGAGACCAATAGTCATTGGTATACAATGTAGGAGTTACACGAGTTTGATCTTTTGAAATTATAACTTGTGTGTCTCCATTTGGACGTATAGTTTCATATTCGGAAGTAGAATAAATTGTTTTATTATTGTTTGTTTTGTAGTTGTATTCTAAATTAATAAACCAATCTTTAATAGGTTCTATACTAACTCTAGGAAGTAAAACTAATTGGTTATTTGTATTTACTTCATTTGAGTGCTCCCATTGAGGGTAATAAGCACCAGCAAGTGGTTCACCATAAATAGGGTCAACAGTAGGCATAGTTGGTTTTAGTTTAGATAACTGGTCAAAAACACGGCCTCGACCATAATTAGGATCCCAAGGGAACTCAGCGTCACTTCTTTGCAACTTTGTTAAAAGTTCAAATCTTAACCATTCTGTTGGTTTTGCAGCTATTTTAGCATCTATATTATATCTGTTAAAAAAGTTTTCAGCCACTTTAAATAATCCATCTTCAGAGTAAGCACCTGTTGAAATGTAATAATTTAATTTTTCAGTTCCTCCTCTAAAACTTAGATTGTGCTTAGTTTTTAAAGCAAAATCATCGAAAAGAAAATCTCTCCAATTAGTATTACCACTAGCATAAAGACCTCCACTACCTACATCCCAATCTAAACCATTATTTTTAGTAACCAATGTTGGCGCACTTCCAGGATTAGCAATATTTTGTTCTATTCTACTAATAGCATCTTCACTGAAAAAAACATTTTCACGACCAGTATTGTTGAAGCCAGCTTCATTCATTACCGTTGTATAAGTTAATGCGTCTGTTTGATTAGGCCATTTTGTATATGTAGAAAATGAGAAGTTGTTAGAATAAGTGATTTTCATACCACCATCCATATTTTTACCACTTTTAGTAGTGATTAAAACAGCACCTCCAGCTGCTCTAGAACCATAAATAGAAGCTGCTGCTGCATCTTTTAAAACAGAAACTGTTTCAATATCTTCGGGGTTGATGTCGTTTATATCCATTACAGCTCCATCTACAAGTACTAATGGACCTGCATTGCTAATACTTGAGCCTGTAGAAGTCATTAACCCTCTAATGTTAATGCTTTGTGTAGCACCAGGTTCACCACCACTTGTAGTATTGGTAATTTGAAGCCCAGTAACAGCTCCTTGTAAACCAGTAGATACATTTGCAATAGCTCTATTTTCAAATGTTTCTGCACTTACTTGTGCAACTGCTGATGTTACGCTTGATTTTTTTCTTGTACCATAACCAACTATAACTACTTCGTCAAGATTAGATACATCTTCTATTAAAGTTACATTTATAGTTATTTGGTCTTTAACTAGAACTTCTTTTGTTTTAAACCCCATAAATGAAAAAACTAAAGTTGCATTTTCATTTAATACCTCTAAAGTATAATTACCATTAAAATCTGATAATACACCATTGCTTGTACCTTTTTCCAGTATATTTACACCTGGAAGAGGTTGTCCGTTACTGTCTTTAACAGTACCCGTAATTTGCTTTTTTTGAACAAAACTACCTTCTGTGTTTTCATAGCCTATGTCTGATGTAAAACCAAACATTGTTGTGACACATAAAAAAATAAAGGTTCTCATAATGAGAGTTAATAACCCTTTTCTAAAATCAAAAAGGGAACTACTTAATTTAATTTTCATAGGATGTGTGTTAGTTAATTAATTATTTATTTAGGGTGTTTATTGTGTTCTCGAAATTTTTTAGGATTTAAGTTTGTAACATTAATTTACCATATTAATACATTAAAATAACATCTTAATTTTATGTTAAATTTAAATATTAATATTTCTAAAAAGTTAAATTATTCGACGAATAACAGCTCATCTTCGATAGAAAAAGGCTTATAAACTATAATAATTAGTAAAATTTATATTATAGAGGGTATAAATGATTTTTTTTGTAGGAAACTTTTTGGTTTTTTTAGAGTTTTAATACTCAGGTAATTAATAGTTAAGGATGTTTAGTTTAAAGGTTCTTGTATTTCTTTATTATTAATGAGGAGTGAGAATTTGTAAATTAGGTTTAAAACCAATATTGGAGTTAGGTCTTTTTTATAATAAAAGAAAATGATAACACCTTATTATATTAAGTTTATCAAAATATTAAATAATGTTAAAATTAAGGTGTTTTAAGTTTAATCCAAATTGTTATAAAATTTTTAAAAAACACCATATTTTTTCATTTTAGTATATTTTACTAAAAAGTTGTTTTTTATTTACTTTTATGGTTATTAATAAATTTTTTTTATAATAGTAAGGTTGGGTGTTATGAGTTATTAACTTTTTCTGGATTAATTAATTAGAACTGTTTTTTTAGATTCTCTAGTAATTCTTATATAGAATGCACCCCAGTCTATAGCTTCTTTATTTGTAAACCAAGCGCTAAGATTTGTTTTTCCTTTAGTGAAATTACCTTTGAAAGTAACGAATTTGTCATTTGGTAATACTTCTTTAGTTTCTTTCCATGCTCCAATTTTAAGCGTACCTTTTATAAAGTTTTTAACTACACCTTCACTTATAGCTCCAGTTGAAATAGTTTTTTCCCTACCTTCTACAGAAGCATTAATAGTTAAATCAGATTCAAAAGGCCATCTACTAATTTCTATTTTATACGTACCGCTTTGTTCAAAAGCTACAGTAAACGTTCCTCCATATGGGTTGTGTTTTCCAGACCTAATAAAGTTTTGGTTCCAAGGTATTTTTGAATCACTAATATGTTCGTCGTGACAGGTTATTGTAGTGGGGTTTTGTTTATCCGAGCCTACAATAATAACAGGGTATTGATTAAATTCTTCAGATACGGAGTTCCACCATTCATTATAGTAACCTCTCATTTTATTTACAACCTCAGGTTGTTCATTTGCAAGATCTTTGGTTTGTGCTGGATCTGTGGAGATATCATATAGTTCTTTACCGTTAATCAAGCGCATTTTGTTAGACATTACAGCACTTTTTTTCCATTTTATAGGTTCTTGAAGGCGTTGAGAGTCTGTTATTACATAATCTCTGTTAAGTGTTGCGTTTTTATTAAAAAATAAAGAAGATATATCCGTTCCATCAAGTTTTAAATTTGGTAAATCTAATTGACATAAAGAAGCTAGCGTAGGTAAAATATCTATATTGGCAGTAAGTGCGTCAATATCTAATCCTCCTTCAATTTTTCCATTTGGATAGCGAATAAAAAAAGGGACTCTGTGTCCGCCCTCGTATTCGCTATTCTTTGTTCCTTTCATTCCAGCATTAAAACCATACAGTTTACCATCAACAGATCTATATCCAGAAGCAGTACCATTATCTGTCATAAATATAATGATGGTATTGTTTAGAATATTTAATGCTTTTAATTTCTTTTGTAACTTGGTTAAATTATCATCTATATTGGTAATCATTCCGTAAAAAATCTTTTGAAATTCTGGAATATCTAAATCTTTATATAAGTTGTAATATGGTTCTGGAACATTAAATGGGCTGTGAGGAGCATTGGTTGAAATGTAGCAAAAGAATGGTTTGTCTTTAGTTGTTTCAATATAACTTATAGCTTCATCAAACCAAACATCTGTACAATAACCATTGTATTTAGTAGGAACTCCATTTTTAAAATATGTGTCGTCAAAATAATCATTTCCCCAATAATCAGGAGTTTGTCCCACACCACCACCACCATGGTTTACAGTATATTTAAAACCTTTATCTTGTGGTCGAGAAGGGTAGGTGTCGCCCAAGTGCCATTTACCAAACATTCCAGTTTCATATCCATTATCTTTAAAAACCTGAGCTATGGTAACTTCTTTTTCTCGAAGTATAGAAACGCCTCCAATAGTATGCCATACACCTACGCGGTTTGCGTATCTACCAGTTAAAAGTCCTGATCGAGATGGTGCACACGTTGGACCTACATGAAAATCGGTTAATCGTATAGATTCATCATGTAATTTATCCATAGCAGGTGTCTTAATAAGCTTGTTGCCATGAGCGGCAATATCACCATAACCTTGATCGTCTGTAATTACAATTATAACATTAGGCTGTATTTTTCTTTTGTTAAGAATCCTGTTTTTATTCTGAGAAATAGATGGCAGTGTAAAGTATAAAGAGGTAATTATTGCTATTAAAATTCTTTTATTCATTAGGTGCAGTATTAGGACTTTTGGCAATTTTAATATGAATTTTTAATAAAAAAAACATAAATTGGTTTAACAAAGGTGTTTAAAATTATTAAATAATCATATTTTTTTATCAAAAATTTTTAAGCTGTAACTTGTGTAAATCTTTGGTCTATAATTAGATGTTATTGGTCGAAAAATTAGCTATTAACACTAAAAAAAAATTATTTTTATATCAATGGTAAAACCTATTTAAATTGAAGGAAGTTTTTTTAAAACAAAATATACTTTAATATTATTTTGGGTTTTAACTCAAATAAAAGAACCTAATAGACTAAAAATTAACTTAACAAAATGATTAATAATAAAAGAAGTATAAAAAAAAGAATTTTAGAGAGCTTATTGTTTTCGTTAATACTATTTGTTTCGTGTACAAAAAATGAACTTAAAGTAGGAGAAACGTCAGTAATACCTTTACCAGTAGAGTTAACTACTAGTAGTGAAGGTTATTTTGTAATATCAGAAAAAACCACAGTTTCTGTAACTAATAAAGAACAATTAAATATAGTTACTAATTTTTTTAAGAAATTTGAGAAGGTGGCTGGATTTACCCCAGAAATTGGTATAGAAAAAGCTAAAGCAAATATTGTTTTTAGTGTAGATGCAACTTTAGAGGATGAAGCATACGAACTTGTTGTTGAGGAAAATACTATTGCTGTAAAATCGGGTTCTGGAGCTGGTTTTTTCTATGCTATGCAAAGTCTAGGTCAGTTATTACCTGTATCTTTTTATTCAGAAAAAGTACAACCAAATACAGATTGGGGAATTCCTATTGTTACAATTAAAGATAAACCTGCTTTTAAGTGGAGAGGTTATATGTTAGATGTTTCTAGGCATTTTTTTGATAAAGAGCAGATTAAAGATGTAATAGATTTTATGGCAGAAGTAAAATTAAATCGTTTTCATTGGCATTTGTCAGATGATAATGGGTGGCGTATAGAAATTAAACAATACCCAAAATTAACAGAAGTTGGAGCATGGCGTGTAGATTATAATGCTAAAGATGAAAATACTTCAAATTGGTGGGGAAGACCAAGGCAAAAAGAAGGAGAAAAGGCAACCTATGGAGGCTTTTATACGCAAGAGGATATTAAAGAAATTGTAGCTTATGCTAAAGAAAAATATATAGAAATTATTCCAGAAATAGATATGCCAGGACATTCATTGGCAGCTGTTGCTTCATATCCAGAAATTTCATGTTCTGAGGGACCTTTTTATGTGGGAACAGGTGGAGTAGTTAGAAATAACACATACTGCCCGGGTAAAGAAAGTACTTTTGAATTTATTGAAAATGTATTAGGAGAGGTAATGGATTTGTTTCCTTTTGAGTATATGCATATTGGAGGTGACGAATGTAATAAAGAGGCTTGGGCGGTTGATCTAGATTGTCAGAAACGCATGAAAGAAGAAAACCTTAGTGATTTACACGAATTACAAAGTTATTTTATTAAAAGGGTTGAGAAAATAGTGAATGCCCATAATAAAAATATGATTGGCTGGGATGAAATATTAGAAGGTGGCTTGGCGCCAAATGCAACCGTAATGTCTTGGCGTGGTGAAAAAGGGGGGATTGCAGCTGCAAGACATGGAAATGATGTTATTATGACGCCTTCCAAATATTGTTATTTAGATTTAAAACAAGGAGACGATGATTTAGAGCCGAATTTAGGATATGCTTACTCTTTTTTGAAAGATACTTATAACTACAAAATAATTTCAGATAGTTTAACAACTGAACAAGGAAAACACGTTTTAGGAATACAAGGTAATTTGTGGACTGAGTCTATTACCAATTGGAGTCAGTTAACTTATATGACTTTTCCGCGTTTGTATGCAGTTGCAGAAAATGGTTGGACAGCTCAAGAAGCTAAAGATTGGAATGGTTTTACAGAGAGGTTATTAACTCAAATGAAACGATTAGAAGAAAAAGGTGAGCGTTTTGCAACCAGTGCATATAATGTTAGAATAAACCATCAAGGACATAAAGCGGGCTTTATTGATATTTCGCTTAAAACCGAAGTAGATGGACTTGATATTTATTACACATTAGATGGTAGTGAGCCTTCTTTGAATTCAATAAAATACGAAAAGCCATTTGTAATAAAAAACACAACAACCATTAAAGCAACCTCGTTTAAAAAAGATGAACAAATAGGTAATATTTCAGAAAAAAAATTCCCTATTCATAAAGCAGTAGGTGCAGAGGTGGTTTTTCATTCTCCATTAATTAAAGAGAAAAAAGCAACGTATGGTTTGGTCGATTTAAACTATGCTAAATTAAATAGAGGAGATAGAAAGTGGAATGAATTTTTGAGCGATTTAGATGTAGATTTAGTGTTTAAAGAACCTAAAGAAATTTCATCTGTAGAAATAACAAGCCTTAGATTTACCAATTCAAGTGTTTATGTTCCAGAATATATAGAAGTTTATGGATCGGTAGATGGAGTTTCGTTTACCAAATTAGCAGAAGTTAAACAACTAGAAAAAAGTCATATTCAAGGTAGAAATAAAGTTAAAACAATAATTAATTTTGATAAAACAGTATTAAAATCAATAAAAATAAAAGCAAAAAGCGTGAATCCAATACCTACTGGACATCGTAGAGAAGGAGGATCTTCAAGAATTTTAATTGATGAACTAGTTGTTTTTTAAACATTATAATAAAAATAGATAAAATGAAACATTTACTTTTAATAACACTGTGCCTAATAATTAATTCCTGTTCAAATAAATATGAAACTGTAGTTAATTCTGAAGAAGATTATTTAATAATACCTAAACCTACATCATTAGAAATTTCTACAGGAAAATTTTTGATAGATTCAAATACAAAAATTATTGGAGAGGAGACATTAGAAAATGAAGGGAATTACCTTTCAAATTTGTTAAGCGAAATAATAGGAGAAACTATACCATTTACAAATGATACAAAAATAAAAGGAAATATTTTATTAAAATTAGATGCTAGTATAACTAATAAAGAAGGTTATAAATTAACAATTAATTACAATCAAATAACAATAGCGGGTAAAACAACAAAAGGTGTGTTTTATGGAATACAAACATTAAATCAACTAATTCCGTCAGTTAAAGATTCTAATAATGAAGTTTTAATTCCTGCTGCAACTATTATAGATAGTCCAAGATATGCGTATAGAGGAATGCATCTAGATGTTGCACGTCATTTTTTTCCTGTTCAGTTTGTGAAAAAATATATAGACATACTAGCAATGCATAAAATGAATACGTTTCATTGGCATTTAACCGAAGACCAAGGTTGGCGAATTGAAATAAAAAAATATCCAAAGTTAACAGAGGTTGGGAGTATTAGAAAAGAAACAATTGTTGGACATGGTAATACTTGGAAAAATTCAGATGTAAAATATGATGGAACACCTTATGGAGGTTTTTATACACAAGAAGATGTAAAAGAAATTGTTGCATATGCCACAGAAAGGCATGTAACTGTTATTCCTGAAATTGAGCTTCCAGGGCATGCATTGGCTGCAATTGCTGCTTACCCAGAACTGGGAAATACAGGAGAACAATACGAAGTTGGTACTAGGTGGGGTGTTTTTCCAGAAATTTATGCACCAAGTGAAGAAACTTTTAAATTTTTAGAAAATGTTTTATCAGAAGTCATTGAATTATTTCCTAGTAAACTAATTCATATTGGTGGAGATGAAGCGCCAAAAACACAATGGGAAAATAGTAAATTAGCTCAAGAGGTAATTAAAAGAGAGGGTTTGAAAAATGAGCATGAGTTACAAAGCTATTTTATAAAACGAATTGAAAAATTTTTAAACTCAAAAGGTCGAAATATTATTGGATGGGACGAGATTTTAGAAGGTGGTTTAGCACCAAATGCAACAGTAATGTCCTGGAGAGGTGAAAAAGGAGGTATAGAAGCAGCAAAAATACATCATAATGTAATAATGACGCCAACTAAATACTGTTATTTCGATTTTTATCAAACTAAAAATAGAGAAAATGAACCGCTTGCTATTGGAGGAAATACAACTGTGGAAGATGTATATAGTTATGAACCTACTCCTAAAGAGTTAACCGAAGAAGAAAGTAAGTATGTTTTGGGGGCTCAAGGAAATGTTTGGACAGAGTATATGAAAACTCCAGAACATGTTGAGTATATGATTTTACCAAGATTAACCGCTTTATCTGAAGTTGTTTGGTCTACTAAAGATTCTAGAAATTGGGATGATTTTCAACAACGCTTAAAAAATATAGTTATTAAATACGATGAAATGGACTTAAATTATGCAACACATAGTTTAAGTGTAGAAGAAGTTAAATAAATTATTTAACTTTATTTAAAAGCAAATTATTATTAAGCCATATATAATTAGGCTCAATTATAATTGAAGAAGTAAAAATACATAAGGCTGTTTAAAAGCAATATTTTCGTTAACCTGATTTAATAATTTCAGAACAATAGAAAATAGGCGTTTATGCAGCCTTATTTAATATTTAAAAAGTGATAAAATGAAATAGTTAAGTAGCTGTTTACTTTTTAAATTCTTTTCTAGTTAAATGTTTGGCTACTAATCTTAAATGCTAAAACGTGTGAATTAGATGCGCACTTTTAGTTATTTTTTTATAAAATATATTGAAAAACCAAAATTGTAAAATTAAGTTAAATGTTCGTAGTTATATTTAATTTTTATCAATGGAAACTGCTTATAAAGTGTTATTTTAGATGTTAAAACTTGAAATTTAACAATATAATTACCTAATCTAATACAAAAAGAGGTTAAAATATGTGGTTTTTTAACCCAACACCTTTTTAAATTTGTTATTAGTCGAATTAATTTTAGTTGATGTTTTTTTATTCTTTACTTTATAACAGTCGCTATAAAGTAAATTAGAAGGTACACTAGATTTAGTAGCTGTAAATCGTTAGAAATTAAGATAAAATGAGATTCCTAAATATAAAAATAGAGTTATGATTAAAAATAGATTAGTTGTATTGGCTTTTTTAATGAGTGTTTTCTTTTTGCATAGTTGTAAAAAAAATGAAAAGATAAATAAATCAACTAGACCAAACATTGTGTTTATAATGAGTGACGACCATGCATATCAGGCTATTAGTGCTTATGGTGAAGGCTTAAATAACACACCTAATATAGATAGAATAGCAACAGAAGGGGCTATTTTTAATAAAGGCTTTGTTACAAATTCTATTTGCGCACCTAGTAGAGCTGTAATGCTTACTGGAAAGCACAGTTTTGTAAACGGTAAGGTAGATAATATTAGTCCTTTTAATTGGGATCAAGATAATTTTGCTAAATCATTGCAAAAGGCAGGTTACCAAACAGCTATGATAGGTAAAATACATTTAGATGGTTTACCTCAAGGTTTCGATTATTCTAATGTGCTTCCTGGACAAGGTAAATACTATGCTCCAGAATTTATCGAAAATGGCGTAAAAAAAACATATCAAGGTTATGTAACAAGCGTAACAACAGATATTGCTTTAGATTGGTTAGAAAATAAGAGAGATAAAGAAAAACCTTTTTTAATGTTATACCATCAAAAAGCACCTCATAGAACATGGATGCCAGAAGAAAAGTATTTAACGTTAATGGATGATAAAACTTTTGATCCACCAACCAATTTTTTTGATGATTACGAAGGAAGACCAGCGGCAGCAGCACATGAAATGGGTATATATAAAGATATGGATTTAGTATATGACCTAAAAATGTTAGATAAAGAAGGCGAAATTAAAACAAAGTATAGAGAAGCTTTTCAGAGAAATTATGATAGAATGGACGAAAATCAAAAAGCAGCTTGGGATGCTTATTATGATCCAATTATTGCCGATTTTAAAGCAAGTAACTTAGAAGGAAAAGAATTAGCTTTATGGAAGTACAATAGATATATGCACGATTATCTAAGAACCATACAGTCTGTTGATGATGGCGTTGGTGAAGTTTTAGATTATTTAAAAGCTAATGGATTAGAAGAAAATACAATTGTGGTATACACTTCAGATCAAGGGTTTTATTTAGGCGAACACGGTTGGTTTGATAAACGTTTTATGTACGAAGAATCTTTTAGAACTCCAATTTTGGTGAAATACCCTAAAGAAATTAAGCCAGGTACAGTTATTAACGATTTGGTACAAAACCTAGATTTTGCACCAACATTTTTAGATTATGCAGGTGTAGAAATTCCTGAAGGTGTGCAAGGTGAATCATTTAGAAAATTAGTAAACGGAGAAGTGAGCGAGTGGAGAGACGCTATTTATTATACTTATTATGAGTTCCCTGGAGAACATCATGTTAAACGTCATTATGGAGTAAGAACTGACCGTTATAAATTAATTCATTTTTATTATGATATTGATCAATGGGAATTATACGATTTAGAAAAAGATCCATCAGAAATGAAAAATGTATATAATGACCCATCGTATGCAAGCGTAAAACAAGACATGCATAAACAATTAGAAAAAATGAGAACTCAATATGGTGATAGCGATGAGCTAAATCAAAAGAATTTAGACCATTATTTAAAAGCAAAAAATATAAAACACTAATAAAAAAATAGTAATCATATGAAAAATATTAATATAACTTTTTTACTACTTCTTCTATTTGTTACTGCTGGTTTTGCTCAAGAAAAAATTAATTATTTGGAGGAATCTAAAGAAGATTTTAGTCAAAGAATGCAATGGTTTAATGATGCTAAATACGGCATGTTTATTCATTTTGGTTTGTATAGCCAATTAGGAGGTATTTATAAAGGGAATGATGAAGGTCGTTATGCAGAATGGATACAAGGAAATCAAAATATACCTTCAGAAGAATATGTGAAATTAATCGATACTTGGAATCCAAAAGATTTTAATGCTAATAAAATTGTTAAACTAGCCAAAAAAGCAGGGATGAAATATTTAGTAATCACTACAAAACACCATGAAGGTTTTTGTTTATGGGATTCTAAATATACCGATTTTGATATTGCAAATACACCAATGAAAGGTCGTGATTTTGTAAAAGAATTAGCAGACGCTTGTAAAAAACATAATATTGTGTTTGGAACCTATTATAGCATAACAGATTGGCACCAAGGGTCGCAATATGTTGAAGAAGGTAAAGGTTGGGGAATGATGAAAATGCATGAAGGTAAAAAAGAAGAATACGTAACGTATTTAAAAAATCAAATAAAAGAACTTATAGAAAACTACGATTCAAACATTATTTGGTTTGATGGTGATTGGGTTGATTGGTGGACTTTAGAAGATGGAAATGATTTGTACCAATATATTAGAGAACTTAAACCAAGTATTATTATAAATAATCGTGTTTCAAAAAGAAAACTTTTTAAGAAAGATTTTGGAACTCCAGAACAGTTTCATTTAGAGAATAAAGTTGATTACTACTGGGAAGCTTGTTATACCATGAACGATTCTTGGGGTTTTAAAATAAAAGATACAGATTGGAAAAGTCCTCAAGAAGTGTATGATAAATTAAAAGATATCAATGGAAAAGGAGGTAACTTTTTATTAAATATTGGTCCGGATGGAGATGGAAATGTACCAAAAGAATCTGTTAAGATTTTAAAAAAAGTAGGTAAAATGTTAGCTAAAGAAGAAAAACAAAAATAGGATGGTTGCAAAAAAAATAGTTTTAAGTATTGCACTTTTAACTTTAACAGTAGTAGGTTGTAAAAATACTAAAACCGAAGAAGCACAAGTTAAAGAAGTAGTGAAAAAGCCAAATATACTTTTTCTATTTACCGATGATCAAAGAGGTGGAACCATAGGAGCAATGGATAAATATGATGTTAAAACGCCTAATATGGATCAATTGGTTGAAAATGGAACTTCTTTTACAAATGCATATATTTTAGGTGCAAATTCGGCAGCAGTATGTTCACCGAGTAGAGCTATGTTAATGACAGGTCGACATTATTTTAATATAGAGCCTAATGTGTATGCTCAATTTGCATTTAATAAAGAAGATAGAGGGAAAAGTGATAAATTAACTTTTCCAGAATACTTTAAAGCAAATGGTTACGAAACGTTTGCTACAGGAAAACAACATAACGGTGAAATTTGGTTAGAACGTGGTTTTAATCAAATTAAATCAGCTTTTTTAGGCGGAATGACCACACATTTTGGTACAAAAGTTAAAGATTATACACCAGAAACAGGGTGGTCTGCACCGTATAAAGATACTGAAAAGTTTAGTAGTGAAGTTTTTGCTGATGCTGCAGTTGGATTTTTAAATAGATATAAAAAAGAAGATCCTTTTTTAATGTATGTTGCTTTTACAGCGCCACATGACCCGCGTACAGCGCCAAAGGAAGATAAGGATATGTATCCTGAAGAAGCTATTGTATTGCCAGAAAATTTTATGCCAGAGCATCCTTTTGAAATAGCTGATGATCGTATTAGAGACGAAATGTTAGCAGCTTTTCCAAGAACCAAAACAATAATTCAAAAAGAAATATCTGACTATTATGCTATGATAACAGCTACGGATGTTCAAATTGGTAGAATATTGCAAGCTTTAGAAACTTCAGGAAAAGCAGATAATACCATTATTGTTTTTGCTGGAGATAATGGTCTGGCTTTGGGGCAACATGGCTTATTAGGTAAACAAAGTGTGTATGAACATAGTGTGAGTGTACCATTAATTTTTGTTGGACCAAATATTCCTAAAAATCAAAAAACAGATGCTTTGGCATATTTACATGATGTTTTTCCAACCTTATGTGGTTTAACAGGATTTGAAATTCCAAAATCGGTTGAAACAGAAGATTTAACACCGGTACTTAAAAGGAATAAAAAAGAAGTAAGAAATAGTATGATGTATGCCTATAATTCTTGGCCAGGTGATCTTTTAAATAAAAATAGAAAACACAATCCTGGAGGAGGACATAGAGCTGTTAGAAAAGGAGATTTTAAATTAATAATAAGTGCAAAACACGATGTTTTTACCTATCAATTATTTAATTTATCTAAAGATCCGTGGGAACTAAATAATTTAATTGAAGATAAAACTTTTGAATCTGTAAAAAATGATTTAATAAATGAGTTACAAAAATTAATGGATGAAAATGGGGATTCTGCGGATTTAACTAAAAACGAATTTGGAATTTTTGATAATCCTGAAGATTACAACTTTAAAAAAAAATAATTAATGTGTTTTAAGTATTCAAACAAAAATAATTTTAAAAAGTGCAAGCAAAAAATACTTGTTGCCAATTGGTTTTTTATGGGCTTATTTTTTGTGTTAAATACTGGCACAATTATAGCACAAGAAAATCAATTATCTTGGAACGAACTTGCTGATCAATACGAATGTCCAGAGTGGTTTAGAGATGCTAAGTTTGGTATTTGGTTTCATTGGGGGCCACAAAGTGTACCTGAGCAAGGTGGAGGCTGGTATGCGCGTCATATGTATATGAAAGATGTGGGGCGTCAAAAATTTGGAAAAATGGCAAATGCATACCATTTACAGACTTATGGACATCCTTCAGAATTTGGCTTTAAAGATGTAATTAATGAATGGAAGGCTGAAAAATTTGATGCAGAAGCATTGGTTGAATTTTCAAAAAAAAATGGCGCTAAATATATTGTAGCTTTAGCAAATCATCACGACCATTTTGATTTGTTTGATTCGTCTTTTCATGCTTGGAACTCTGTAAATGTAGGCCCAAAAAAAGATATTATTGGTGAGTTTGAAAAAGCAACACGTAATGCCGGTTTAAAATTTGGAGTAACCAGTCATGATGATCGTTTTTTAAATTGGTGGTTACCTGCTTTTGGAGCAGATACTAAAGGTGAAAAAGCAGGTGTGCCATACGATGGACGTTTAACAAAAGAAGATGGTAAAGGTCTTTGGTGGGAAGGTCTAGATCCAGCCGATCTTTACGGTCCAGTACCAGAAAATAGAACACCAGAGGTATTAGAAGCTATAAAGAAAAATTGGCAAGAACGTCATATTGAATTGGTAAATAAATACAATCCAGATTTATTGTACAACGACGGATTTAGTTTTACTTATGGAAAATATGGTAAAGAAGTAGCTCGTACCTTATACAATAATAATTACAATAAAAATGGATCAATACAAGCAGTAATGCTTTTAAAAAGAACTGAAAAAGGTACAGTTAACGAAGTAGAGTCAGGAGGAAGTAACACACTTAGAGCCGAACCTTGGCAATCAGAAATAACATTTACCGATTGGTTTTATAAAAAAGATCGTCACTTAACACATAATGCGCGTACCATTTTAGAAATGCTAATTGAAGCTGTTAGTAAAAATGGAAATTTACTTTTAAATATTGAATTACATCCAGATGGAACTATACCTGATGAACAAAAAGTAATTATTGATATTGTTGGTGATTGGTTAGCAATTAATGGAGAAGCCATTTATAAAACGAGACCATGGAAAGTTTATGGAGATGGTAAAAGTATTCGTAGTGAAAATGAAGTTTTACAAAATGGAGAGATTAGAAATGCAGGAGATGATATTGCCGAAAAAACAAAAAAAGGAGAACATTACAATCAAAGAACTACTGCTTCTGCTGAATTTGCTTCGGATGAGGTTAGATTTACAACAAAAGGAGATGATTTTTATATCATTGTAATGAACCCTAAAAAAGGCGATTTTAAAATTCCAACATTGGGTTTAAATAATGCTATGAATCCGGGGAAACTTAAAAAAATAACAAGATTAGATAACAATGAAAAAGCAAAATTTAGTCAGAATAAAGAATTTACAACTATAACCATTCCAGTAATAAATGGTAAAAGTTACCCAATAGTTTTAAAAGCAAAATTTGTAAAGTAAATAGATGAAAATATGAAGAAATTAGTTTTCATACTTGTTGTTTTTTTTGCGATTACTCAATCTGTAAATGCTCAAAATAATGCAAAGGTATATTATGTTAAGCTTGTTGAAGGTGCGTTGATTAAGCCAAATCCTATAGAAGAAATTGTTGGAGAGTCTACAAAATCAGGAATTTCAGTACGTATCTATCCAGATATTACATTTCAAACTATTGAAGGTATTGGTGGTGCTTTTAACGAAATAGGAGGAGAAGCTCTGATGTCGTTAAGTGATGAGCAACAAAATGATATAATGAAAAATTTATTCGATAAAAGTGCTTCAAATTTTTCTGTTTGTAGAACAGCTGTTGGGTCAAGTGATTTTGGAATAGATGCATATAGTTATAGTGAAGTTGCGAACGACTATAAAATGAAAAACTTCTCTATAGAAAGAGAAAAAACAAGTGTTATTCCTTACATTCAGATGGCTTATAAATACAATCCAGATATAGAAATATTTGCATCACCTTGGAGCCCTCCAGGATGGATGAAAGAGTCAGGGCTTATGGATAGAGGTAAAGAATTTCCAACTAAAAATGTTTTAAAAAATGATCCTAAAATTTATAAAGCATACGCATTATATTTTTCTAAATACGTAGCCGCTTACGCAAATGAAGGCATAAAAATAGATAGAATAGTGGTGCAAAACGAACAAGATATTAATACAAATTATCCTTCTTGTAATATACCTCCAAAACAAATGGGTGAATTTGTTATTAATTATTTACGTCCTCAGTTTAAAAAAGATAATACACCTTCAGAAATTTGGGCAGGTACTTTTAGAACAGCAAAACAGCTTGATGGTTTAGAATTTGTTCTCAATAAAACTTGGAGAGAGGCAGTTGATGGTATTGGTATACAGTATACAAGTTCTATGCAAATAGAAAATATGCGTGCAGTTTATCCAGAAATTAAATTATTACATACTGAAGGAATTTGTTATGGTGGAAAAAATAGTATTAAAGAAGCATTTTCTAGGTTTAATGAAATAGCTTCTTACATAAACCATGGAGCTCCGAATTTTTGTTATTGGAATATGATTTTAAATGAAACATCTTCTAGTGGTTGGGGTTGGAGACAAAATAGTTTAATAAAAATAGATCGTAAAAATAAAAAAGTAACCTACAATCCAGATTATGCAGTTATGGCGTTGTTTGGACAGTTTATGCGCCCAGGAATGAAAAGAGTTGCTTCGGCTTCTTGGTACGGAGATACAATTACAGTAGCAGATGATAAAAATGTATATCTATTTATTAAAAATGATTCCGATAAATCAAAAACGTTTGATGTATGGTTAAAAGATAGTCAAGCTAAAATAGTAGATATTCCTGCTCAAACAATAGCTGTAGTAGAAGTAAATTATAAGTAAAAATTATGAATCAAAATATAAATAAAATTAAAAGTTTTAGAATAAAAACACCTACAATATTTGTAATGGTTTTTTTACTATTGATCTCTTTTAAGGCTCATTCTCAAGAAGTATTACCTTATTTAGACACCTCATTAACTTTTGATGAAAGAGTAAACGATCTTGTAGAAAGAATGACTTTAGAAGAAAAAGTAGGACAGATGATGAATGATGCACCTGCAATTCCAAGGCTTAATATTCCAGCCTATGAATATTGGAACGAGTGTTTACATGGTGTAGCTCGGGCAGGTAAAGCAACTGTTTTTCCACAAGCTATAGGTTTAGCAGCAACTTGGGATACAGATTTAATTTATAAATCTGCACTTGTAATTTCAGATGAAGCACGTGCAAAACATCACGAGGCTTTACGAAATAATTCATTTAAAAGATATGAGGGCTTAACGTATTGGACTCCAAATGTAAATATATTTCGAGACCCGCGTTGGGGACGTGGTCAAGAAACTTATGGAGAAGACCCATATTTAACATCTCGAATGGGTGTTAATTTTGTAAAAGGAATGCAAGGTGATGATCCTAAATACTTGAAATTAGTTGCAACTCCTAAGCATTTTGCTGTACATAGTGGTCCAGAGCCAGAAAGACATTTTTTTGATGCTACAACAACTGAGCGCGATTTATATGATACTTATTTACCAGCTTTTGAGGCTACTATTGTTGAAGGTAAAGCCTACTCTATAATGGCTGCTTATAATAGATATATGGGCAAACCTTGCTGTGCAAGTCATCAGTTATTAGATAAAATATTAAGAAAAGATTGGGGTTTTAAAGGATATGTGGTTTCAGATTGTAATGCAATTAGAGATATACACGATTATCATAATTATGTAGATTCTAAAGAAACAGCAGCAGCTGTGGCTGTTAAAGCCGGTTGCGATTTAAACTGCGGATCTCGTTATAAGTACTTAATAAATGCTGTTGCAATTGGCGATATTACTGAAGATGAAATCGATGTTTCTTTGAAAAGAATTTTAAAAGCACGTTTTAAATTAGGGATGTTCGACCCTGAAGAAATGGTTCCTTATGCAAGTATACCAATGAGTGTGGTAAGTTCTAAAAAGCATAGGGCTTTAGCCTTGGAAACAGCTCAAAAATCAATTGTTTTATTAAAGAATGAACAAAATGTTTTACCATTAAAAAAAGATATAAAATCTATTGCAGTTATTGGTCCTAATGCTAATAATTTAGAAGTGCTTTTAGGAAATTATAACGGATTTCCATCACAGTATTTTACTCCTTTAGAGGGCATAAAAAATAAAGTTTCTGAAAAAACAAAAATTTACTACGAAGCTGGTTCCGAATTAATTTCCGAAGAAGCTGTAATGTCTTTAATTCCAGCAGAGTTTTTGAGCTTCAAAAACAAGAAAGGATTACAAGCTAAGTATTATAACAATCATCAACTGTCTGGATCTCCTATAATTACAAGAGTAGAAGAAGGCATTAATTCTAATTGGAATTCTAGTCCGGTTGAAGGGTTAAATGAAGAAAAATTTGCAGTAGTATATACAGGAGATATTAAAGTAAATACTTCAGGAGATTACACTTTGGGTATGCAAAGCTATAAAGGTTATAAATTATTAATTGATGGAGAATTAATACTTGATAATACAAAAGATTTAAAAAGAAGAATTGTAAAAAATAAAATATTTTTAGAGCAAGGAAAAAAATATAAAGTTTCAATACAATATTTTCATGAAGGGTATCCAGCAAAGTTAAAATTGCTATGGAGCTCGCCTGATAAAACGTCTTATGAAAAAGCTATAGCATTGGCAAACAAATCTGATGTTGTTGTTTTTGTTGGTGGAATTTCACCAGGAGTAGAGGGGGAACAAATGCCTGTAAATTCTAAAGGTTTTGATGGAGGAGATAAAACAGATATAGAATTACCGAAAGTACAAAAAGAACTATTAAAAGCATTACACGCAACAGGTACTCCAGTTGTTTTAGTATTACTTAATGGTAGTGCATTGGCTGTTAATTGGGAAAATAATAATCTTTCAGCCATAATAGAAGCTTGGTATCCAGGAGAGCTTGGAGGTAAAGCTATTGCTGATGTTTTATTTGGGGATTACAATCCATCAGGTAGACTTCCAGTTACTTTTTATAAAACTGTAAAAGATTTATCGCCTTTTGTAAATTATAGTATGAAAGGTAGAACCTATAGATATTTTGAAGGAGACGTATTGTATCCATTTGGTTACGGATTAAGCTATACGTCATTTAATTATAAAAATATTAGAGTATCTAAACCTAAAATTAATACTTCTGAGTTTGTTGAAGTTAGTGCAACAATAAGTAATACAGGTAGTTTAAAAGGAGATGAGGTAGTACAATTATATATAACAGATAAAGAAAGTTCTGTGGTTCGTCCGCTAAAAAGCCTTCGTGGTATTAAACGTATTTCTCTTAACCCAGGAGAATCAACTCAAGTTGAATTTACAGTTAATACAGAAGACCTTTCATTTTATGATGTTACAAAGCAAGAAAAAGTTGTAGAACCTGGAATTTTTGAAATAGGAATTGGAGCATCATCAAAAGAAATGATTAAAACATCATTAGAAGTTGTAGAGTAATTTAAAATATAAATAGATAAGTAATGAGTAAAAAAATTAAATGGATTTTTCCTTTAGCAGTTGTTTTTATAAGTTTTATTAGTTGTAAAGAAACAAAAAAAACAGAAAGTAAAACCATAGCAGAACGACCTAATATTTTATACATAATGTCAGATGATCATACCTCGCAAGCGTGGGGTGTTTATGGTGGAATTTTAAAAGATTATGTACATACACCAAATATTTCACGTTTGGCTGATGAAGGAGTTGTTTTAGACAATTGTTTGGTTTCTAATTCTATTTGTTCACCAAGTAGAGCTACTATTCTTACAGGGCAGTATAGTCATATTAATGGAGTTAAAATTTTAGCTGGTGGTTTACCTCCAAAACATCCTACAATTGCAGGAGTTTTACAACGAGGTGGTTACCAAACAGCAATTATTGGAAAATGGCATTTAAAGCAAGAGCCTACAGATGAGTTTGATTATTATAGCGTTTTACCAGGGCAAGGACGTTACTGGAATCCTATATTAAAAACCAAAGAAAATTGGGAAGATTATATGGGCGGTGGAAAAGAATATGAAGGATTTAGTACAGATGTAATTGCTGATAAAACTATTGACTGGATTGAAAATAGAGATACTTCAAAACCTTTTATGATGATGTGCCATTTTAAAGCAACTCATGAACCTTTCGATTATCCAGAACGCTTTAGTCATTTATATAGAGATGAGGATATTCCAGTTCCGAGTACATTTTACGATCAAGGAGCTGAAACTACAGGGAGGTCTTTTAAAGGACAATCTGTAGATAATTTAAAGAAAAGGTATTTAAGAGCTTCAGAAGATCCAGATAATGTGCCGGGATATATGCAATATCCAGAATTACCATTTTCGGTTGATGGTTTAACAAATGATGAAGCACGTTATAAAACGTATCAAAAATATGTGAAAGATTTTATGCGTTGTGGTGCTGCTATAGATGATAATATTGGAAAACTATTAGACTACCTTGAAGCATCTGGATTAGCAGAAAACACAATAGTAATTTATACTGCAGATCAAGGATATTTTTTAGGTGAACATGGTTTTTTTGATAAACGATTAATTTATGAAGAATCTATTCATATGCCATTTGTTATTCGTTATCCAAAAGAATTACCTGCTGGAACTCGTAATGCAGACCTTATTGAAAATGTAGATTTTTCTGCATTATTTGCAGATTATGCCGGACTTGAATATCCAGAAACAATGCAAGGTCATAGTTTTAGAGAAAATTTAAAAGGAAATACTCCAAATGATTGGCGTACATATGCTTACTATCGTTATTGGGATCATTCAATAGACCGCCCTGGACATTTTGGAATTAGAGGCGAACGTTACAAATTAGCTTTTTATTACGGAAATGGACTTAAAGAAAATGGTTTTACTAAAGAAAATCAGCCTAAAAAGTTTTGGGATTTCTTTGATTTAGAAAAAGATCCTCAAGAAACGTATAATGCTTATAACGATGAAGAATATCAAGATATTATTAAAGAAATGAAAGCAGAAATCCTTAAGCAAAGAGAAGCTTTAGCGGATACAGACCTTGATACTCCAGAAATCCATGAAATTATTAAAGCACATTGGAATGATTAAAGTTTTAAACATTTTTAAATTATTTATAACGTGTAGTTTATGTGTTTTTATAACAAAAACTCAAGCTCAAGATACGTTTAAATTGTCTTATGATAAGCCTGCAGAACTCTGGACAGAAGCCTTACCAATAGGGAATGGTAGTTTAGGAGCTATGATTTTTGGAGGTGTTGTAGAAGAACATATTCAATTTAATGAGGAAACTTTGTGGGCGGGTAAACCTCATGATTATTCAAATAAAGGAGCAGGTAATTATTTAGCAGAAATAAGACAATTATTAACTGAAGGGAAACAATTAGAGGCTCAAAAATTAGCTCAAAAAGAATTTATGAGTGAACCTTTAAAGCAAGTGCCTTATCAGCCATTTGGAGATTTATACATTGCTTTTAAAAATCATAATAATTACTCAGATTATAAACGGGAATTAGATATTGAAAAAGCCATAAGTAAAGTTTCATATACTATAAATGGTGTAACTTATAACCGAGAAGTATTATCTAGTTTTCCAGATCAAGTTATAGCGGTTAATTTAACTTCAAGTAAATCAAAAGCGTTAAATTTCGATTTATGGTTAGATGCACTTCACGAAGATAAATTGGTGAAAACTAATGGAGATTCACAAACCTTAGAGGTTCAAGTTAAAAATGGAGCTTTACGAGGTGTGGCTTCCTTAAAAGTAACAACAAACGGAAATATACAATCGGTAAATGGAAAGCTTCAAATTACAAATGCATCTAAAGCAACTATTTATTTATCAGCTGCTACAAACTATATTAATTTTGAGGATGTTTCTGGAAATCCTACTAAAATTTCAGAAGAAATTTTAGCAAATGTTTCATCTAAAAAATATAAAAAAGTAAAAAAGAAACATACAAAAGATTATCAAGTTTTATACAATAGATTTAAACTAGATTTTGGGAACAACGGAAAATCGGTTAATACAACAGATAAAAGAATTTATGATTTTTGGAAAGATCCTAATGATCCTCACTTGGTAGCATTATACGTTCAATATGCACGTTATTTAATGATTGCAAGTAGCCGACCAGGAACTAAACCACCGACACTTCAAGGGCTTTGGAATGATAAAATGAATCCGCCTTGGTTTAGCAGTTATACAACCAATATTAATTTAGAGATGAATTATTGGCCAGTAGAAATTACCAATTTAAGTGAATGCCATCAGCCATTGTTTAATTTTATTGAAGATATTTCAAAAACAGGAAAAAAAGTAGCAAAGGAACATTACAATGCAGATGGTTGGGTTGCACATCATAATATAGATATTTGGAGGGGAGCTGCACCAGTTAACGCATCACATCACGGTATTTGGTTAGGTGCTCCAGGTTGGTTAAGTTCTCATATTTGGGAACATTACTTGTTTACACAAGATAAAGACTTTTTAAAAGAATATTACCATTTAATGAAAGATGCAGCGTTGTTTTATACTCAAGTTTTGTATGAAGATCCAAACACAGGCTATTTAATAAGTTCACCTTCAAATTCACCAGAAATAGGAGGTTTAGTTGCAGGTCCAACAATGGATCACCAAATTATTAGAGCGTTATTTAAGAGTGTAATTGCGGCTGTTGAAATTTTAGATATAGATCAAGAATTTTCAAAAGAAATAGCATTAATGCTTCCTAAAATAGCTCCAAATAAAATAGGTAAACATGGGCAATTACAAGAGTGGTTAGAAGATAAAGATGATCCAGATAATCACCATAGGCATGTTTCTCATTTATGGGCTGTGTATCCTGGAAAAGGTATCAATTATGAAGATACACCTGCCTTAATGAACGCTGCAAAACAGTCTTTAGAATATAGAGGAGATAATGGAACGGGTTGGAGTTTGGCTTGGAAAATTAATTTTTGGTCACGTTTTAGAGATGGTAATAGAGCGTATAAATTATTACATAGATTATTGAGCCCTGCGGAACATAAAGAACGCAATGTAGGAGGTGGTTCATATCCAAATCTTTTTGATGCACATCCACCTTTTCAAATAGATGGGAATTTTGGAGGAGCTTCAGGTATTTTGGAAATGATTTTACAAAGTCATTTAGATAAAATAGAATTATTACCTGCTTTACCAGATGTTTTACCTAAAGGAAATGTATCAGGTATAGTTGCAAGAGGTGGTTTTGAATTAGATTTTTCTTGGGAAAATTCTAAATTAAGTGAGGTTAAAATTATGTCGAAAAAAGGAAAATTTTGTGTTTTAGAATACAATGGTAAAATCATAAAATTTGATACCGAAGCAGGAAAAACTTATAAGTTCGATGGGTTCTTAAATAAAAAATAATTAATAATATGAAATTAGTAATTAGTATACTAGCCATAGTTTTAAGTTGTGCTGGCACACTTTCGGCACAAAATGCAACAAAAAAACCTAATATCATTATTTTTTTTACGGATGATCAAGGATATCAAGATGTTGGAGTATTTGGGTCTCCACTTATTAAAACACCACACCTTGATAAAATGGCAGCTGAAGGTATAAAGTTTACAGACTTTTACGCTGCATCTTCGGTATGTTCACCATCACGTGCTGCTTTGCTTACTGGTGCTTATCCGCCTAGAGTTGGTGTGCCAAAAGTGTTATGGCCAAATTTACCGGGAGGATTGAACAGTCAAGAATTTACAATAGCTGATATGCTTAAAACAAAAGGGTATGCAACAGCTTGTGTTGGAAAATGGCATCTTGGAGATGAAGCTCAGTATTTACCAACTGTACAAGGTTTCGACTCTTATTATGGTATTCCTTTTAGTAATGACATGTCTGTCAATCCAAAATCAAAAGTTTCAAAACAGATTCTTTTTAGAGAGGGAATGACCATAGATAGTCTTCGTGAGAAAAAATGGCGAGGAAGAAAAGTACCATTAATGAGGCAAGATGAAGTTATTGAATATCCTGTAGACCAAACAACACTAACAAAAAGATATACAGAAGAAGCAGTAAGTTTTATTAAAGAAAATAAAGATACACCTTTCTTTTTATATGTAGCGCAAACTATGCCACATGTTCCGTTGTATGCTTCACCAAATTTTAAAGGTAAAAGTGCAAGAGGTTTATATGGAGATGTAATTGAAGAAATAGATTGGAGTATGGGTGAAATATTAAAAACTCTTGAAACTTTAGGGATAGATAACAATACATTGGTAGTTTTTACTTCAGATAATGGTCCTTGGAATTTAAAGAATGGAAATGGTGGTAGTGCTTTGCCTTTACGAGGACATAAATTTGAAACTTTAGAGGGTGGTATGCGTGTACCAATGATTGCACAATGGAAAGGTAAAATAAAAGCAGGTAGCGTAATAGATGAAGTAGCTTCAACTATAGATTTATTACCCACTATTGCCTATTTAACAGATGCAGAACTTTCTGATAAACCGATTGATGGTAAAAATATTTGGACACTGCTCTCGGGAAATGAAACAGCAAAATCACCACATATTAAAACTGGATTTTACTATTATAAAGATACAATATTAGAAGCTGTTAGAAAAGGAGATTGGAAACTACGTATAACCGAAGAGGGTGTTGCCCTTTACAATCTTAAAAAAGATATTTCAGAAAGTAATAATGTTGCAATTTCAAATCCTAAAATAGTAAGGAAGTTGAAAAAAATGATGGAAAAGTTTGACGCAGATTTAAAAGAAAATCAACATAAGTATAATTAGAAAAGATGATAGATAGTATGAAAAACATTTTGAAAATTAGTGGTTTAGGGCTGTTTCTAATCAGTACACTTGCATTTACTGAAAAAAAAGACCCACCCTATAAAAATCCTAAATTACCTGTGGCAGAGCGAGTAAACGATTTACTTGGTAGAATGACATTAGAAGAAAAATTCTGGCAAATGTTTATGATACCTGGTGATTTAAATATAGGAAAAGATAAGTTAAAACATGGTATTTTTGGTTTTCAAATATCTTCAAAAGGAAAAAATGATAATGTTGCCGAACAAATTATGGATTACGGTTCTACAGGAACTGCAGCCAATATGGCAAATGAAATTAATGAGCTTCAAAAGTATTTTTTAGAAGAGACACGTTTAGGTATTCCTATAATACCTTTTAATGAAGCACTGCATGGATTAGCACGTGATGGAGCAACAATATTTCCACAAGCAATAGCTTTAGCATCAACCTGGGATACAGATTTAGTTAGTGATGTAGCAAGTGCCATTACAAAAGAAACGAGAACAAGAGGTATCCGTCAAATATTGTCACCGGTTTTAAATATTGCGCGAGATGTTCGTTGGGGGCGTGTTGAAGAAACTTATGGAGAAGATCCTTATTTAACTACGCAAATGGGACTATCATTTATCAGTCAGTTTGAAAAATCTGGAGTAATTACAACACCAAAACATTTTGTAGCTAATGTTGGTGCTGGAGGTAGAGATAGTTATCCAATTAGTTTTAATGAACGATTATTAGAAGAAATTTATTTTCCTGCATTTAAAGCTGTTTTTCAAAAAGCAGGTGCGCGTTCGGTTATGACATCTTATAATTCATTAGACGGCACACCCTGCACATCTAATGAATGGTTGTTGCGTACTAAACTTAAAGAACAATGGGGTTTTAATGGTTTTGTAATTTCTGATGCAGGGGCTACAGGAGGAGCAAATGTATTGCACTTTACAGCGGCAAATTATGCCGAGGCTACAGAAGATGCTGTAGAAGCAGGATTAGATGTTATGTTTCAAACAAATTACAATCATTTCCCTTTGTTTTGGGAAGCTTATAAAAATGGAATGGTTGATATTAAGGCTGTTGATGAAGCTGTAAGCAGAATTTTAACGGCTAAATTTGAATTAGGTTTGTTTGAAAATCCATATGTTGATGCAAAAGAAGCAGCAGTTTGGAACGGACATAAAACACATCGTGAATTAGCTAAAAAAGCGGCTTCTAAAGCAATGGTTTTATTGAAAAATAAAAATGAAATTTTACCAATAAATAAATCTTCTAAAAAAATAGCACTTATTGGTTACGATGTAAAAAAAGTAAGATTAGGAGGTTATAGTGGACCAGGAAATGAGCTTGTTTCAATGTATAAAGGTGTTTCAAATAAAATAGGCGAAGAAAACATCTTATACGCTCCAGGTGTAGTATTAAAAGAACAAAAATATTTACCTGTTGCATCAACTTTTTTAATTACAAATTCTGATGGGAAAAAAGTGGAAGGATTAAAAGCTACTTATTTTGATAACATAAAATTAAGCGGACAACCAAAAGTTGAACGTATTGACAAGCAAATTAAATTTGGTTGGACACTTTATGCTCCACATAAAGATTTGGATTATGATTGGTTTTCGGTACGATGGACTGGAAAAATAAAAGCACCTAAAACAGGAAAATTTAATATTGGTATTGAGGGGAACGATGGTTACCGTATGTATTTAGATGGTAAACTAATTATTGATAATTGGCAAAAACAATCGTACACTACTATTTTAAAAGAATTTTCTTTTGAAGCAGGGAAAGAATACGATATTAAAATTGAGTTTTTTGAATCGGCAGGAAATGCAAAATTTAAATTAGTTTGGGATGCTTTTATTGAAAATAATTGGCAACAACAAATAGCAGAAGCAGTTTTAAAAGCTGAAAAAAGTGATGTAGCAGTTGTTTTTGCAGGTATTCACGAAGGTGAATTTCAAGATAGAGCTTTGTTGGCATTACCAGGACACCAAGAGGCCCTTATTAAAGCAGTTGCAAAAACAGGAAAACCTACTGTAGTTGTTTTAGTTGGTGGAAGTGCAATTACTATGGCAAACTGGATAAACGATGTTGATGGTATAATTATGGCTTGGTATGCTGGTGAAAATGGAGGAAATGGTTTTGCAGATATTCTTTTTGGAGATGAAAATCCAGCAGGGCGTTTACCAATAACTTTTCCAGTAGATGAAGCACAATGTCCATTATATTACAATAATAAACCTACGGGAAGAGGTGATAATTACCATAACTTAACTGGACAACCATTGTTTCCATTTGGTTATGGATTAAGTTATACTTCTTTTGAATATTCTAATTTAGAATTTAGTAGTAATACTATTTCAGTTGACGGTACAGTGGAGATAACATGTACCATTAAAAATAGTGGATCTGTTGCTGGTGATGAGGTGGTACAATTGTATATTCGAGATGAACTTGCATCTGTTGCTCGTCCAATAAAAGAGTTAAAAGGTTTTAAACGTATTAATTTAAAAGTTGGAGAGTCGAAAAAAGTGAAGTTTAAATTAGGACCTGAAGAATTATCGATGTTAGATAAAGATTTAAAAAGAGTGGTTGAGGCTGGTGATTTTAGAATTATGATTGGAGCTTCATCAAAAGATATTCGTTTAAGAAAAATTTTAACTGTAAAATAAAAGGGTATTATGAAAATATTTAAAAGTTGTTTATTAGTTGCAATTATTGTTATTCTTTCAGCTTGTGAAAGTCAACCAAAAGTTACTTGGGTAAGTAGTACAGATACTAATACTTGGGTAAATAAAACATACAAACAACAAGCAAATACGTCCAATGCTGTTATTAGTATTGACATAGATATTGCAAAACAAAAACAAGAAATAACAGGCTTTGGAGGTTGTTTTAACGAACTAGGTTGGGAGGCTTTAAATGTGGTTTCCTCTGAAGAAAAACAACAAATTTTAAACGATTTATTTAGTCAAGAAGATGGGTGTAAATTTAGTGTTTTTAGAATGCCTATTGGTGCTAATGATTATGCAGTAGATTGGTATAGCCATAATGAGACTCCAGAAGATTTTGAGATGGTTAACTTTTCAATAGATCGCGATAAAAAACGATTAATCCCTTATATTAAAGAAGCACAAAAAATAAATCCAGATATTTCTGTTTGGGCCTCTCCTTGGTGTCCACCTTCTTGGATGAAACACAGTAAACATTATGCTTGTAAATCTAATCCAAAATTTAACGATTTACCAATAGAATTTAGTTCTACAGAAGAATTGGTTTCACGTTTTATTATGGAACCAAAATACTTAGAATCGTATGCTTTATATTTTTCAAAATTTGTACAAGCGTATAAAGCAGAAGGTATAGATATTAGTGCAGTTCATGTTCAAAATGAGTATAATTCAGCGCAAAACTTTCCGTCTTGTGTTTGGAAACCACAAGATTTAGGAATTTTTATTGCCGATTATTTAGGCCCTAAATTTAAATCAGAAAATATTGATAGTGAAATTTGGTTAGGTACTGTTGAGCGCCCACAAATTGAAAGAGTTTCAGATATATTAGAGTATAAAAACACAAAAGATTATGTAAAAGGTGTTGGCTTTCAATGGGCAGGAAAAGGAGCAATTGAAGCCGTACATGCAAAATATCCAGAAATGGAATTAATGCAAACAGAAACAGAGTGTGGAGATGGTTCTAACGATTGGAAAGCCGCAGAATACACCTTTAATTTAATGAAACATTATTTTGAAAATGGAGCAAATTCATATATGTATTGGAATATGGTTTTAGATGAAACAGGAAAAAGTCAATGGGGGTGGAAACAAAACTCAATGATTTCAATAGATCGTACTACTAAAGAAGTTACCTATAATCCAGAGTTTTATTTAATGAAACATTTAAGTGCTTTTGTTGCGCCAGGATCTGTAAAATTAGCAACTACAGGAGATACTGATAATGCAATTATTTTTTACAACGAAGCAGAAAATGAAGTTGTAATTCTTGCATATAACAACGCTGAAGAAAATAGTGAGTTAAAATTAAACGTAAACAATCAAGAAATAAATGCCTTGCTAGATGCTAAATCTTTTAATTCAATAGCAATTAGTTTGTAATAATAAAATTCCCATGGAAAGAAGAGCATTTGTGAAATGTTTAGGAGCTACTACCATTTATATTGGAGCATCATCTTGTGGGGCAATAAATATTTTTGGAGCTAGGTATAATGAAGAAGTTTGCAAGAGTGCTTGGGAAAATTTACGAGAATTAAAAAGTCAAGCTTTTAAATATGTTACTCCCCAAAAAAAACTTCCAAATGTATTGATTTACGGTGACTCAATTTCTATTGGATATACACCAATAGTTAGAGAAATGCTATCAGGAAAAGTGAATGTATTTCGAATCTATACAAACGGACAATCTAGTGATAAGTTTATTCCATTTATGGAGAAAATGAAAGAAACTATGTTTCAGCCATATTTAAAAGGAGGATGGAATTTTGATTGGGACCTTATCCATTTTAATGTGGGTTTACATGATTTAAAATATCTAGCTGATGGGAAACTGGATAAGGAAACTGGAAAACAAATGAATAATATAGAAGAATACAAAACAAATCTAAATAAGATTTGTATGTATTTAAAAAAAGAGTTTCCTAATACAAAATTAATTTTCGCAACTACAACTGCAGTTCCTGATGAAGGTGATGCAGGAAGATTTGGAGGTGATAGTATAAAATATAATAACGCAGCTAAAGCCGTTTTAGCAAATTACCCTTCTATTGTAATTAATGATTTATATGGTTTTACCAAACCAAACTCATCTAAATGGTACATAAAACCTAGAAATGTTCATTATAATAATTTAGGGAAAACAACTCAGGGTAAGCACGTGGCAAAAGTTATAACTGAAAATTTATAATTATGAAGAAACTATTTTTTATTATCGCAGTTTTTATTTTCCCTTTAATGGGAATCGCACAAGAAAGAGAAAATACATTTATTCCTCAACCAGAATCTGTTGTATTTACTTCCGGAGAGTTTTATTTAAATAACGACACGCAGATTTTTATTCCTAAAAAATATAATAAAGATTTAAAATCAATTGTTACTTCAGAAATTACAAAAGACACTCGGTTAAATCTTACTGTAAATACGGGTCGTGTAAAAGTAGATTCAAATTATATTGTTTTTGAAATAGTAAAAAATACTTCAATTAAGTCAGAAGGATATATTTTAGAAATTACACCATTAAAAATTACAGTTAAAGCACAAGATTATGCTGGTTTATTTAATGCTTTTCAAACGTTAAGACAAGCAATTCCTGTTGGATCAGGTGTTAAGATTCCTATACCGAGTATGATTGTAGTGGACAATCCAAGGTTTAATTGGAGAGGTGTTATGTTTGATGTGTCACGTCATTTTCAACCTAAAGCTTTTGTTTTAAAGCAAATAGATGTGCTGTCTTCATATAAAATAAATAAATTGCATTTGCATCTAACAGATGATCAAGGTTGGAGGATTGAAATAAAAAAACACCCTAACCTTACAAAAATAGGCGCTTGGAGAGCCGATAGAACAGGGATACCTTGGTGGAGTAGAGAAGCGGCAACAGCTAAAGAACCTAAAACTGTTGGAGGTTTCTATACACAAGAAGATTTAAAAGAGATTATTGCGTATGCTAAAGTTAGAAATGTGGAGATTATACCAGAAATAGATGTTCCAGCTCATAGTAAAGCACTTATAGCGGCCTATCCACATTTATTTTGTTATGATAATCCAACTGCAAATTTTGAAGTTGCTGTTGGAGGTAAAGCACCTGATAATGCATTGTGTGCAGGTAAAGAAACAACGTATAATTTTTTAGAAGATGTTATAAAAGAAGTGGCAGATTTATTTCCATCAAAATATTTGCATATTGGTGGAGACGAGTGTAATAAGAGTAATTGGAAAAAATGTTCATATTGTCAAAATGTAAAAACGGATCATCATTTAGCTGATGAAGAAGAGTTACAAAGTTATTTCATTCAAAGAATGCATAAAATTGTAACTACCCAAAATAAAATAATGATTGGTTGGGACGAAGTTTTAAGCGGTAAAGGTGTAAAAGGTGCAACAATTATGGCTTGGCGTCGAGGAAAATATACCCCAGAATTACAAGCTCCCAAAGAAGGATATCCAACTATAATGACTTCTTATTTGCATTCTTATATCAGTCAAGTACAAGGACCTACATTTATGGAGCCTGAGGGGCCAAATGTAGTGTTACCTTTATCAAAAGTTTATAATCATGAGCCCATTCCCAAAGAGCTAACAACTGAAGAAGCTTCAAGAGTTATGGGGAATGAAACTTGTTTGTGGGGAGAGTTTACTCCTACAGAAGAACATTTTGAATATATGTTATATCCGAGATTATTAGCAAGTGCAGAAGTATCGTGGAGTAGCTCAAAAGTTAAAAGTTGGGAACGTTTTCAGAAAGCATTAGAAACTTCACATTTTAAAAGATTAGAGAACGAACATGTTAATGTAGCTAAGAGCTTGTTTACAGTATATCCTGCATTTGCAATAGACCAACTGCATAATGAGGCGATAGTATATTTAGAAACTGAAACAGTAGGCTATACAATTTATTATACCGTTAATGGAGAAGATCCAACAGTTAATTCCACAAAATATGAAGGTAATTTTAAAGCACAACCAAAATCACTTTTAAAAGCAGGTTTGTTTAATAAAGAAGGACATTTATTAGGAGAAATAACTGAAATAAGATTAAAATAATGAATATGAAAAATTTAAAGTTAATAGTATTGTTAATGCTAGTTGTTAACTATACATGGGCGCAAGAAAAACCAAATATTGTATATATTATTTGCGATGATTTAGGTTATGGAGATGTGCAAGTTCTAAACCCTGAAAAAGGGAAAATTAAAACACCAAAAATAGATGCATTAGCTAAACAATCTATGATGTTTACCGATGCGCATTCAGCAGCAGCTGTTTGTACACCTTCAAGATATTCAATTTTAACAGGGCGTTATTCTTGGCGTTCAAGGCTACAAAAAGGTGTATTAGGAACGGGTGATGAGTTAGAACCGTTAATTGCAGAAGATATAGTAACAGTTCCAAAAATGCTTAAAGAAGCAGGTTATAAAACTGCTGCTATTGGTAAATGGCACCTTGGGTTTAAGTTTGTTGATGACGAAGGAAATCCAGTAAAGGTTTATGAAGGTAAAAAAGTTGTAGGCCCTGTAATAGGATCAACAGTGCCAAATGGACCAATTTCACGTGGTTTTGATTCTTATATAGGGTTTCATCACTCAAGAGTTATGCAAACAGTTATAAAAGACGATAAGGTTATTGATAAAATGCCTCCTATAAAAATGTTGCAATTTTTAAGCAATCAGGCTACAGAATATATTTCAAAAGAATCTAAAAATAAAACACCTTTTTTTATGTATTTGGCATTAAATTCTCCTCATAGTCCAGTTGTTCCTTCAGAAGCATGGCAGGGAAAAAGTGGTATGGGGGCTTACGCCGATTTTGTTATGGAAACAGATGATGTTGTTGGTCGTGTTTTAACAGCTCTAGAAGAAAATGGTATTGCAGATAATACGCTTGTTTTCTTTACTAGTGATAACGGGTGCTCTGCTCCTGTAGCAAAAGCAGGGAAATTAGAAAAAGAATTTGGCCATTATCCGAGTGCTAATTTTAGAGGTTATAAATCAGATATATGGGAAGGAGGACATAGAATACCTTTTATAGTTAGATGGCCAGGGAAAATTGAAGCAAACACTGTAAATGATAAATTAATTTGTCAAACCAATTTAATGGCAACTTGTGCCGAGATAGTAGGTCTTAATTTAAATGAAAATGTAGGTGTAGATTCATACAGTATTCTACCAATGCTAAAAAATAAAAAGTCTAAAACAGACTATAATTTTGTTATACATCACTCTATAAATGGTAAATTTTCTATTAGAAATAAAAAATGGAAATTAGAGTTAACACCGGGTTCTGGAGGATGGACAGGACCTACAGATGTTAAAGCTATAAAAGAAAATTTGCCTAAAATACAGTTGTACAATATGAAAAAAGATGAAGAAGAGACAACAAATGTATATGATAAGCATCCAAGAATTGTTAAAAAATTAACAGCAAAATTAAAACAGATTGTTGAAAATGGAAGAACTACATCGGGTAAATTACAACAAAATGATGTTTCTGTAGATATTTATAAAACAATAGATTCTAAGAAAACAACTACACAATAACAATTAAACAACTACGGCATATATGGAAATTGATAAAAGAAAAATAGTAGTTTATTGTAGTTTAATACTGGGTATGTTAGTTGTAGGTTCGTGTTCATATACAACAAATAAAGAAGAGGTTGTACAAAATAAAAAGGAACCTGTAGACTTTATAGATCCAATAATTGGGGCAATTACTTATGGGGAAAAATCTAAAGATGCTCACGGTTTTGGAAAAACATTTCCAGGGACAGCAACACCTTTTGGTTTAGTGCAATTAAGTCCTGATACATTTACAGGAGGTGATAATGGTTCAGGATATTCTTATGAGCATGCTACATTAGAAGGTTTTAGCTTTACACATATGAGTGGTGTAGGTTGGTTTGGAGATTTAGGGAATTTTTTAGTAACTCCAACAACGGGTAAATTACAGACCAATAGAGGTGTTCCAGACGACCCAGAAAGTGGATATCGTTCCCGTTTTACGCATGATTCAGAAATTACAAAAGCGGGATATTATGCCGTTACTTTAGATGATTATAAGGTGAAGGCAGAACTTACTTCAGCACCAAGAGCTGGAATAATTAAGTTTACTTATCCAGAAAATAACAATTCTCGTATTCAAATAGATTTATCGCGTAGAGTTGGGGGAACTTCAACAGAACAATATATAAAAGTTGTAAATGAAAACACCATTCAAGGTTGGATGAAATGCCCTCCAGAGGGCGGTGGCTGGGGTGCTGGAGACGGAAATGCAGATTATGTGGTGTACTTTTACTGTCAGTTTAGTAAACCTTTAAAAGATTATGGTATTTGGAGTGCCGATATTCCGGATGTTCCAAGAAAAATGCGTTTTATTAGAAAAGAGACTTATCAAGATGCCGTTAAAAATGCTCAAATTTTTGAAGGTAAAAATGAAATGCAAGGGAAACATTTAGGTTTTTATACCAATTTTGAAACTAAAGAAGGCGAAGAGGTTTTATTAAAAAGTGGAATTTCATTTGTTAGCATTGCCGGTGCTAAAGAAAACTTAGAACACGATATTAATCATTGGGATTTTAATAAAACCAGGCAAGAAGCTCGTGAGAGTTGGAGTAAAGCCATAGCAAATATTTCGGTTTCTGGAGCCACAGACAAAGAAAAAACAATTTTTTATACTGCTTTGTATCATACTATGATTGACCCTAGAACATTTTCTGATGTTAATGGAAATTATATTGGAGCAGATAAAAAAATACATAAAACACAAGATTTCACTTATCGTACTATTTTTAGTGGTTGGGATGTTTTTAGATCACAGTTTCCACTACAAACCATTATCAATCCTACATTGGTTAATGATGAGATTAATTCATTATTACAAATGGCAGAATTTAGTGGGAAAGAATATTTACCTCGTTGGGAAATGTTAAACTCTTATTCTGGTTGTATGTTAGGAAATCCTGCAGTATCAGTTATTGTTGATGCATATGAAAAAGGAATTAGAAATTACGATATAGAAAAAGCCTTTAAATATTCTAAAAACACAGTAGATAATACAGGAAATGGAGCTTTAGGTTATTCAACTAATCATATATCTAAAACATTAGAATATGCTTATTCTGATTGGGCTTTGGCTACGTTTGCTAAGTCTTTAGGAAAAGAAACAATTGCAGCTGATTATTTTAAAAAGAGTAAAAATTATAAAAATATATGGAATAAAGATGTTAATTGGTTTAGAGCCAAAGATAGTTCTGGAACTTGGCTAGATTGGAAAGGTAAAACAGTTCATGGGCAAGGTTGTATTGAAAGTAATCCATACCAACAAGGGTGGTTTGTACCACATGATATTGAAGGTTTAAAAGAGTTAATGGGAGGCGAAGAAGCTTTTAAAAATGAATTGATTTCTTTCTTTGAAAATACACCAGAAGATTTTCTTTGGAACAATTATTACAACCACCCTAACGAGCCTGTGCATCATGTACCTTTTATGTTAAATGAAGCAGGTGTACCGCATTTAACTCAGAAAATAACTCGTAAAATATGCAGTAATGCGTACGGAACGGATGCGTATGGATTGTGTGGTAATGAAGATGTTGGACAAATGTCTGCTTGGTACGTGTTGGCTTCAATAGGAGTTCATCCTATAAACCCTGGAGATAATAAATATCAAATAACAAGTCCTGTTTTTAATGAAATTGAGATTAAGTTAGATGAGACTTATTACAAAGGAAAAACATTTAAAATTATTGCCAATAATAATTCAGAAGAAAACATTTATATACAATCTATTAAATTAAATGATAAAATATTAGATAGATTTTGGATATCACATGAAGAAATTACTACAGGAGGGATTTTAGAACTAGAAATGGGATCAGAACCAAAAATTAATTAAAAAAATACTAAATCAAAAATAGAAAAGATGAAAAAAATAGGACTAATATGTTTACTTAGCTTACTAATGGTTAGTGTAAACGCGCAAAAAAATTATGATTATCCAATGCCAGATTATACACCAACGGCAGGGAATTTAGAGGCTCGTGAAGCATTTCAAGATATGAAGTTTGGTATGTTTGTTCACTGGGGAGTCTATAGTATCTTAGCAGATGGTGAATGGGTGATGTTAGTCAAGAAAATTAAAGCTGATAATTACGAACGTTTGGCAGATTTTTTTAACCCTCAAGAATTTAATGCAGATGAGTGGGTAAAACTAGCAAAAGATGCAGGAATGAAATATATTACAATAACTTCACGTCATCATGATAGTTTTAGTATGTTCGATACAGCCGCTAGTGATTTTAATATTGTAGATGCTACACCTTACGGAAAAGATCCTTTAAAAGAATTAGCTGAAGCGTGTAAAAAAGAAGGTATTAAATTAAATTTTTATTATTCTTTACTCGATTGGAAACGGGATGATTATAAAAATGGTAAAAAAGGAGATAAAGAAGCTTGGAGAAGTTATGTAGATTTTATGAAAGTGCAGCTTACCGAATTACTTACCAATTATGGAGAAATTGGTTGTATTTGGTTCGATGGTCATTGGGATCAAAAAGAAGCAAATTGGTACTATGACGAAATTTATCCATTAATTCATAAATTAAGTCCAAGTACGTTAATTGCAAATAACCATCATATACAACCAATTTTAGGAGAAGATATTCAAACTTTTGAGCGTGATTTGCCAGGAGAAAATAAAGGTGGTTATAGCCATGGGGTAGAAGTAAGTCAGTTGCCTTTAGAGTCTTGTGCTACTATGGCTGGTAAATGGGGTTACAGTATTTATGATAAAAAATTTAAGTCTACAAAGCAATTGATTCATTTTTTAGTAAAAGCAGCAGGTAAAAATGGTAATTTATTATTAAATGTTGGACCTATGCCTAATGGGAAAATTCAACCAGAATTTGTGAATACTTTAGGTGAATTAGGAGATTGGACAAGTAAATATGGTGAAAGTATTTATGGAACAAGAGGAAACGTTGTTGGGTCTCAAGATTGGGGAACAATAACTAAAAAAGACAAAACGCTATATGTACATATTTTAGAAGCTCCACAAGAACCTTATATTTTTATATCTGAATTTAATGAGAAAATTACTTCCGCAACTTCATTTGATGGAAAAACTAAAATCAAATTCAAGCAAATAAAAGAAGGAACTTTTCTGTATGTAGATACAAAATCTATTAATAATATTGATGAAATTATAAAGCTTAAAATAAAATAGAAAATTAAATAAGTTTCTTTATGAGGTATCGTTTCATTATATTATTTATCGTTTTGTTTTCAATTAATAATGGGTTTTCTCAAGATACAATTCCTTTAACAAAAAGTATAGTTGCTGGAGCTACAGGTGAAGGAATCCGTACTGTTATTTATACAAATTCAACCTTTTATAAATTTATTTTAGAAGATAATTATTATTTAAAAGAACAGGATAATGCAAGTGTAAATAGAATAGACGATGTTGAAAAATGGAGATATTCAATTCTAAATAAGATAAAAAACTAATAATATTTATGAAATTTTTTTACTCTATACTTCTGTTTTTTATTTGCGGATTATCTTTAAAAGCGCAAATTAATATTTATGTTTCTCCTACAGGGAATAACACAAATAATGGATCTAAAGAACAGCCTCTAGCTAGTTTAATAGAGGCAAGAAACACCATTAGAAATTATAAAAAAACTTCGCATAAAAATCAATCTTATACTGTTATTGTTGAAAATGGATATTATATAATGAAGGAACCTTTTGTGTTAACTTCAGAAGATAGCGGTACACCTAAGTATCCTATTGTTTATAAAGCAGCAAAAGCAGCCAAACCAGTTTTTAGTGGAGGAAAAGAACTAAAGGGTTTTAAGGTAAATAAAAATGGTGTTTGGGAATTAAAAATTCCTGAATGTGTTTATTATAAATGGCAATTCGATCAATTATATGTTAATGGTAAAAGAGCAACCTTAGCTAGAACTCCAAATCAAGGTTTTTTAAAACTAGATAAAGTTGAACAAGATATTTGGAAATTAGGAAGCTCTCGAACACCAGAAAAGGCAGAGCAACAATTGTTTTTTGGAAAAGATGCTTTAAAGTATCTAGCAAGTGTTAGAAAGGACGAAATAAATCGGGTAAGGTTTAAAGCATTTCATAAGTGGGATTATACATTACGTCATATCGATGCTATAAATATAGATAGTTTATCAATTATAACTTCAGGGGAAGGAATGAAGCCTTGGAATGAATTAAAAAAAGGAGGTAGAATTATTTTAGAAAATTATAAAGAAGCTTTAGACATAGCTGGTGAATGGTTTTTAAGTGGAAAAGGAGTTTTGTATTATATACCAAGACCAGGAGAAACACCTGAAAATTCAACTGTAATAGCTCCTGTTTTAGAGCAATTAGTAACGGTAAAAGGAAATGCTTCTAAATATAATTATGTGGAAAATATTAGTTTTGAAGGTTTGAGTTTTGAGTATTGCCATTATAAAATACCAAAATCTGGTTCTGAACCAAACCAAGCAGCTGCCTTATTAAATGCTGCAATTTATTTAGAAGGAGCAAAAAACATAACCTTTTCTGAGTGTGAAATTTCCAAAACTGGTCAACATGCCTTGTGGTTTGAAAAAGGCTGTAGTACTTCTCTTGTAGAGAATACATACTTGCACAATCTTGGTGGTGGAGGTATTTATTTAGGTGCTTCAAAAGCTTTAAAAGGTAGAGAACATACACATCATATTCAGATCAATAATAATATTATTCAATCTGGAGGTCAAGAATTTCCTGCAGCTGTAGGTGTTTGGGTTGGACATAGTTCTGATAATAAAATAACGCATAATGATATTGGAAACTTTTATTATACAGGTGTTTCTGTAGGCTGGGTTTGGGGATATAAGCCTAGTTTAGCTAAGAATAATATTATTGCTTATAATAAAATTCATCATATTGGATGGGATTTATTAAGTGATATGGCAGGTGTTTATACTCTTGGATCTTCTGAAGGAACAGTGGTAAAAAATAATATAATTCATCATATACATGCCTATTCTTATGGAGGTTGGGGAATGTATGCAGATGAAGGTTCTACAGGAATTGTTTTTAAAAATAATTTAGTTTATAATACTAAAACGGGTGGTTTTCAACAAAATTACGGAAAAGAAAATATTGTAAAAAATAACATATTGGCGTATGCCAAAAAATATCAATTACAATGTACTATTGCCGAGGCGCATAAGTCGTTTACTTTTACAAATAATATAGTATTGTTTAATAAAGGTATGGTGTTGAAAGGGGCTTGGAATCAGGTTATTGCAAATATTAATAATAATATTTATTGGAACTCAAAAGAAAATAAATACAATTTTAATGAGCTTACTTTTAAGGATTGGCAAAACAAAGGTTTTGATAAACAGAGTTTTTTAATTGACCCAAATTTTAAAGATCCTATAAATGCAGACTTTAGATTTAAAGACAAAAAAAGTTATAAAAAAATAAATTTTATACCGTTTGATATTTTTAAACCTGGAGTATATGGAAATAAAGAATGGCTTGAAAAAGCTGAATTATCAAAATTTATTACTAAATCTTTTGATGAGGTAGTACAGAGAAATTTAAAACTCAATCCAGGTAGAGGTTAGAGTTTTATTAAATTTTAAAAGTAATTATTTTATAAAAAAATATAATTATGAGGCGTGTAATGTTATTTTTATTTTCAATTTTATTATTGTCTTGTTTGGATAATAAAGAACAAATTATTAAACAGCCTAATATCATTATTATAGTTGCCGATGATTTAGGCTATGGAGATATTTCTAGTTTTGGAAATACTACTATAAAAACTCCAAATATTGATGCGCTAGCAACTACAGGTATTAAGTTTACAGATTTTCATTCTAATGGAGCTGTTTGTAGTCCAACAAGAGCAGCATTAATGACGGGTAAATACCAACAACGTACAGGAATTGAAGGAGTAGTAACAGCTAAAAGCCATAGAGATGTTGGTTTAAGTTTAGCACAAGTTACTATTGCCGAAGAACTAAGTAGCTATGGTTATAATAGTGCAATGTTTGGTAAATGGCATCTCGGTTATGCAAAAGAATACAATCCATCTTTGCAAGGGTTTCATCAATTTGAAGGATTTGTAAGTGGAAATATAGATTATCATGCACATATAGATCAAGAAGGGTATTTAGATTGGTGGAAGGAAACTGAAATTAAAAATAGAGAAGGATATTCAACAGATTTAATTACAGAAAATGGAGTTAAATTTATAAAAGATAATAGTTTACAAAAAACAGCTAAACCTTTTTTTCTCTACTTACCTCATGAAGCACCTCATGGTCCTTACCAAAGAAGAATAGATAAAGTATTAAGAGAAGTTGGTAGTTCTATTACAAAACCAGTGGTTAAGGATAGTATTGCTTCTATTTATAAAGAAATGGTAGAAGTTATGGATGAAGGTGTTGGTAAAATTATTAAAACGCTTAAAGAAACAGGACAGTACGAAAATACAATTGTTATTTTCTTTTCAGATAATGGCGCTAATCATTTTGGAAACAATGGAGTTTTAAGAGGAGGAAAAGGAAGTGCTTATGAAGGGGGAAGTAGAGTGCCTGCAATGATTAGTTATCCTGCTATTATTAAAGATGCAATTGTAAGTGATCAAACTGTTTTAACTATGGATATTTTGCCTACATTATTAGATTTTATAGCGCAAAAGCCAAGTGCTAAAGATGTAGATGGAATAAGTATAAAAAACCATTTATTAAATCAAACAAAACTTCCTGAAAGAGATGTGTATTTTGGTTACGGAAGAAAAAGCTTTATTAGAAGTGGAAATTGGAAGTTGATTAAAACCCAATTAAAAGAAGGTTCTAAAATGGAACTTTATAACTTGTCGAACGATCTTAAAGAAAGAAATAATTTAAGTGAAGAAAAACCAGAATTGGTAGAAGAACTTCTGAAAAAATTAAGATTGTGGGAAAATGAAGTTACCGAAGGAGTTGAAAAAATTTCAAAATAGAAAACATTATAAAATATAAACTTAAAAGGATGAGAAAACATATACTATTAATCTTGTTAACTGTACTTTTGGTGTCTTGTAAACACACAAACCCATCGTTTAACAAAGAAGAAATATCAATACTTCCAAGACCATTAAATTTTCAGCTAAATGAAGGTTCCTTTCAAATTGATGCAACTACAAAAATCATCCTTCAAAATGAAAGTCAACAAAAAGCTGTAAATTACTTAAAAGGTTTATTTAATAAAGCAGCGGGTTATAATTTAGAAGTGTTAAATGTTACTACAAAATCAGCAATTGTTTTTGAAACAGTTGAAGGTTTAAAAACAGGAGCATATCAGCTAACAGTAAATCCAACATCAATTTTAATAAAAGCTTCAGAAGAAAATGGTTTTTTTAATGCAGTACAAACCATTCGTCAATTATTGCCTGTTGCAATAGAAAATAAAGAAAAAACTATTGAGGATTGGTTTGTTCCAAGTGTTATAATTAAAGATGAACCACGTTTTCAATGGCGAGGAATGCATATGGATTTTAGCCGCCATTTTTTTAATATAGATGAAGTGAAAAGCTTTTTAGATTATATGGCTTTGTATAAGTTAAATACGTATCATATGCATTTAACAGACGATCAGGGTTGGAGAATTGAAATAAAAAAATATCCTTTATTAACTGAAAAAGGAGCTTGGAGAACACCAAATAATCAAGATACTCTTTGTATGGATAGAGCCGTTGAAAATAAACTCTATACTATTGATGAATCTAATTTTAAAGAGATTAACGGAGAACGTAAATACGGTGGTTTTTTTACACAAGAGCAAATTAAAGAGATTGTTGCTTATGCAGATGCTAGATGTATAACTGTAATTCCAGAGATTGATATGCCAGGTCATTTTAAATCTGCTATAGATAATTACCCATTTTTATCTTGTAATGAAGAGTCTGGTTGGGATACTGTTTTCACATATCCTTCTTGTTTAGGAAAAGAAACCACTTACGAATTTATGAAAAATGTGTTGAGCGAAGTTGTTGAATTATTTCCAGCGTCTTATGTGCATATAGGTGGCGACGAGGTAAATATTGCTTCTTGGAAAGTATGTCCACATTGTCAAAAAGTAATCAAGGAAAATAATTTAAAAGATGAGCACGAATTACAGTCTTATTTTAATAGAGATATTGAAAAGTTTTTACAGTCTAAAGGAAAACAATTTATGGGTTGGGATGAAATTGTAAAAGGTGGATTAACAAAAGATGCAAATGTAATGTGGTGGAGAAATTGGGCTCCACAAGCTCCAAAAATTGCAGCAGCAAATGGAAATAATATTGTTGTAACCACTACAGCAGCATATTATTTCGATTATTTAAATGAAGGAAATTCTTTAGAGAAAGTATACAATTACGAGCCAATTCCTAAAGACTTTACAGCAGAAGAAGCCGATAATGTTTTAGGTATTCAAGCAAATTTATGGTCGGAAAGAATCCCTAGTTTTAAGCGCTTACAATATCAAGCATTTCCTAGATTTTTTGCGATAGCAGAAAATGGATGGGTTGCTCAAGAAAAAGATTTTCAAAATTTTAATAAAAGAGTTGAAAAACAATATGATCGGTTAGATGCTTTAGGGGTGTATTATTACATTCCTGCGGTTGAAGGTTTGGATAAACAAATAGCTTATGTAGATAGCACAGTTGTGAGTTTAAACTTATCTTATAAGTTACAAGAAGTAGAAATATTTTATACATTTGATGGAAGTGTTCCAACTAAAGAATCTTTAAAATATGAAGCTCCATTTATAGTAAAAGATACCGTTGAAATTAAAGCACGTGCTTATAGGGGAGCTATTTATAATGATTTAAAATCTACAAAAGTAATTCGTAAAAATTATATTAAGTCAGTAAATGTGACACCTAAAAAGAAAGGATTAAAGCAATGGGTATTAAAAGGGAGGTTTAAAAATGTTGAGGATATTAAAACGCCTACAACAACTAACTTTACAAAAGTAGATGGTATTGCTTTAGGAGATTTAAAAAATAAAAAAAGATTTTCTATAGTTTATCAAGGGTATTTTAATGCTGAAAAAGATGGTGTGTATGAATTCGAGACACGATCTGACGGTGGAGATCTTCTGTTTATTGGAGATGAAATAATTGTAGATAATAGTGGATGGCACGGACCTAGAAAGCGTTACGGTAAAGTTGCTTTAAAACAAGGGTGGCATCCAATAAAAATTAAATATAGGCCAAGCGATAACCCAAGAGTAATTGACGTTAAATATGCTTTGCAAGGAGAAGATTTAAAACCAATTAATAGTTCAGTTACGGGTATTTAAGTTGTTTTCTAATAGAAGAAATTTAGAGAAATTAATGATGATGATTAGACGTTATAAATTAAAAAGATATAAACAAGTTGTATTAGTTGTATTCAGTAGTTTATTATTGTTTATGGGGTGCAAATCTCAAAATGGAATTAGTAGTTTAAAAAACTCACCTACAGGTTTAACTGTAGAGTTTATTAGAGCGCCTGAAACTGTTTTAATAATAGATCAAAAACCTGAATTTTCTTGGGAGTTACCAAAAACGGCAGTTAAACAATTGTCGTATCAAATTCTAGTAGCTTCTTCTAAAGAATTGATTGAAAATAACAAAGGAGATGTTTGGGATTCAGAGAAAATAGTGAGTGGTCAATCGATAAATATAGAGTTTAAAGGAGCTTCCTTAGAGGTCGGTAATACTTATTTTTGGAAGGTTAAAATTTGGAATGAAGAGAATAAGGAAAGCCTTTATTCAAAATATCAAAGTTTTAAAATCGGTGCTAAAAAAAATATAATTACAAGTGCAAATAGCTTTAGAATTGATAGTATAAAACCTATAAAATTTGATAAAATTAATGATAGTTTATATTTTATGGATTTTGGTAAAGCTGCTTTTGCAACGCTTCAATTTAATTATAAAACTAGCATAAATGATACACTAGTATTTAATATTGGCGAACAACTTATAAATAATAGAATAAATAGAAAACCAAAAGGAACTATCCGATATCAAAAAATTAAAGTTCCTGTAAATCCCTCACAAAACAGCTATGTGTTATCTCTAAAACCAGATAAAAGAAACACCAAACCTATAGCTGTAAAACTACCAGAATCATTTCCTGTTTTAATGCCTTTTAGATATGTTGAAGTAGAAACTGCTAAAGGAAATTTACAATTGAAAGATTTTAACCAAGTTGCTTATTTTGGTTATTGGAAAGATAATACGAGCTATTTTGAAAGTTCTAATACAATTTTAAATCAAGTTTGGGATTTATGTAAGTATTCTATTAAAGCAACAACTTTTGCGGGGGTTTATGTAGACGGAGATAGAGAACGTATTCCTTACGAAGCCGATGCTTACTTAAATCAACTAAGTCATTACACTACCGATAAAGAATATGCAATAGCAAGGCAAACTATAGAATATTTTATGGAGCACCCTACTTGGCCAACAGAATGGCAATTACATGTTGCACTTATGTTTTATGCGGATTATATGTATACTGGTAATACGGAGCTTATAGAAAGATATTATGATGAGCTAAAATATAAAACCTTAATGGAATTGAAACGTGAAGATGGATTGATAAGTTCTGAAAGAGCAACACCAGAGTTTATGAAAAAGTTAGGTTTTAAAAATCCGAGAGAAAAGTTAAAAGATATTGTTGATTGGCCACCAGCGCAAAAAGATACTGGTTGGAAATTAGCAACAAAAGAAGGTGAACGAGATGGTTTTGTATTTAAACCCATTAATACCGTAATTAATAGTCTGTATTATAGGAATATAGAAATTATGGCGGAGTTTGCTGAAATTTTAGGTAAGGCAGATGAAGCTAAAGCATATAAACAATTAGCAGTCCAAGTAAAAAAATCTATTAATAATAAGTTATTTAATGCAGAATTAGGTGTGTATAGAGATGGTGAAGGAACAAATCATGCCTCCCTTCATTCAAATATGATGGCATTAGCTTTTAATTTAGTTCCAGAAAAAAATATGAAATCGGTTGTAGATTTTATAAAAACAAGAGGCATGGCTTGTAGCGTTTACGGTGCACAGTATTTGTTAGAAGCATTGTATAATGCTAATGAAAGTGAATATGCTTTGGAATTAATGACAGCAACGCACGATAGAAGTTGGTATAATATGATTAATATTGGTTCAACTATTACACTTGAAGCTTGGGATATGAAGTATAAACCAAATGCCGACTGGAATCATGCCTGGGGAGCAGCTCCAGCTAATATTATTCCAAGATATTTATGGGGTATTCAGCCTAAAACACCCGGATATGCAGTAGCTATAATACAACCACAATTAGGAAATTTAAAAACTAGCTCTATTATAGTGCCAACTATAAGGGGACAGATTAAAGCAAGCTATGTATCTAAAGATGATAAAACACAAAAATATATTATAGATATTCCTGCAAATATGGAAGTTGAATTTGTAGTGAATTTAAGTTCAAAAGTTAAAGTGAATAATGAATTTAAATCAAATCAATTAGGTGTTATTTATTTAAAAACTGGAAAAAATATTGTAGAAATATATAATTGAGGAAAAAGTAACATTAAAAAAAAATAGACATGAACAAATTTAATATACTTAAAAACTTAGTTTTAGTAGCTTTAGTATTTCTTAGTACTTTAGAAACTAAAATTATTGGTCAAAATACTATTTCTAATCCTTTAATTTTAGATATGGTGCACCATAACCCTGGAGAGGCTCCCTATCAATCGGCTTATAACAATCCATCAGTAATAAAAGAAATGGGGTATAATGGTAAAGTATATTTTCTTTTCGAATCTCCTGCATTGGCTATTAATTGGGAATCTGTAGACAAAGATATTTTACCAAAAGGAACAAGCGATAGAAAATGGGTGGATGAAAAAGCTGCACAAATAAAAAAAATGCATCAAGCATGTAAAGAGCAAGATATCGCTATTTATGCCATGTCTGACCTTGTTTTATTTCCTAAAAGATTGATAGAGAAATATAAAATTCAAGAAACATTTGGCAATCCAAATAATAATTTAACAGAAAAATTGATTCGGGCTCAAATTAATGAAATGTTCGATCAATTTCCAGATCTTGATGGATTGGTAGTTCGTATTGGTGAAACCTATTTACACGATGCACCATATCATCTTGGAGCAATAAACAATAAAAATAATCCAGAAAAAACTATTATTCCTTTAATAAATATTTTAAAAGAAGAGATTTGTGAAAAAAGAGATAAGCAACTTATTTTTCGTACTTGGGGAGCATTTGATAGAAATATGAAAGATTATATGTCTGTAAGTAATGCTATAGAGCCACATAAAAATTTGATAATAAGTGTAAAACATGTTGAAGGTGATTTTCATAGGTCAAACGAATTTAGTAAGGTGATTGGTCAGGGGCGTCATCGTCAAATTATTGAAGTTCAATCTGCTCGTGAATATGAAGGGAAAGGAGCGTATCCTAATTATATTGCTCATGGTGTAATAGCTGGTTTTGAAGAGCATGCTAATATGCCAGAAGAACAAATTAATAGCTTAAGTGAGTTTGTAGAAAAAAAACCGGAATTATATGCAGGTATATGGACTTGGTCTCGTGGAGGAGGTTGGGATGGTCCCTATATAAAAGATGAAATGTGGTGTGACCTAAATTCTTGGGTTATAGCGCAATGGGGACAAAATACTGATAAAGGTGAGGAATTTATTTTTAATAGATATGCTACAGAGCGTTTAGGTTTAAAAGGTAAAGATATCGCTAAATTTAGAAAGCTGTGTTTATTGTCTGCAGAAGCAGTAGTTCGAGGTAGAAATAGTACATTTAGAGACATGAATCCTTGGTGGACAAGAGATCAAGGGATTTCATGGCCAATGGTTGTTAAAGGTGATTTAGAGCAAAAGAGAAACCTAGCTCAAAAGGACGAATCTATAGCTAAATGGAAAGAGATTGTTAAATTGGCTAAATCTATTCGTTGGAAAAATAAAGAAACTAAAAATCATGTAATAGGATCTTCAGAATATGGTTTAAGGTTGTATAAAATATATAGAACACTTATTTATATGGATTATGCTGAAAAACAGGAAGATACAAAAGAGGTTCAAAAATGGATAAAAGCCTATGATAAGGCTTGGAAAAAGTATAACAAACTACCTTTAAAGTATAGTGCTATTGCTACATTATATACTCAAGATTATGACCGCCATATAGCTAATAATGCAAATAGAAAGGTGGATAAATTAAGAGAAAAAAAATAAAATTCTCTAAATAAGGGATTACTCTAAAAAGTGAATAATAGTTTCTAAATTTTACTAGATTGAATTGTTCATTTTTTACATTATTCTAATTGTTACTTGGATAGTTGTTTAAAGTTAGCATATACTAACAATATTAGTATTGTTGAATTTTTAGTTTTAGCTTCTATTAACTAAAAAAATGTTCAATTAATTATTGTTAGGAGCTGGTTGTACTAATAATTTCGAAGTTACTTTACTGCTGAGTACTTCCAGTTTTCTGTTTGCATATTGTACAGATATACTTTCGTCAAAAGGTTCTATAGCAATAATAGTAATAATCATACCTAGTTCAAGGTTTTTAGAATTAAGGTAGTTTAGCAATTCTTTAGAAGAGGGTTTGACAGCCATAAAAGAAACAATATCTCCTGCATTGCAGTCTTTTAAGTAGGTGTAATCTTCAAATCTAAAATTTCCATTGATATCAGGAATAGGTGAACCGTGAGGGTCTACTTTCGGATATCCCAATAATTCATCCATTTTAGTAAAAAAATCATTAGACTTCACATGTTCTATCTGTTCTGCTATTTGGTGTACATTTTCCCAGCCGAAACCCATTTTTTCAACTAAATACATTTCCGTTAAACGGTGTTTTCTAATTATTAAAGCAGCTTTTTTTCTACCTTTTTCGGTTAATTTCAGTGGTTTATAGCTTTCGTAATGTACCAGTCCTTTTTCTGAGAGTCTTTTTACCATACTGTTAACTGTTGGCATTTTAATATCTAAATGTTTGCTTACCTCGTTAACACTTACTTCACTTTTATCGTTGGTCAATTTATGTAAAGCTTTTAAGTAATTCTCTTCTGTTTGGGATATCATATTATACAAATTTATTAAATATTAATAAAATTTTATAAAAAAGTAAAAATAATTTTGTTAGAGTAGTCTAACTTATTGCTTTTGCTTTTCTAATTAAAGAGCGAGAATTGTTATTTACCAATTATCAAAATCAAAACTAAATTTAAAATGAAACATTTACTAAGTATAATATTAGTACTAATTACAGTCTATACAAATGCACAAACAGGAAATCTTACAGGTGTGGTTAAAGGGTCTGAAGGGTTCTTAGAAGGGGCACATATTAATGTTAAGGGAAGTGAGCTTACTGTTAAAACAGAAAAAAATGGAAAATTTAAGTTAACTAATATTCCTTCAGGAAATCAAACTATAGTTGTAAGTTTTATAGGGTATAGAACCTTAAATAAAGTAGTTACAATTTCTAAAAATAAAACCATCGAATCTACATTTGAGTTAGCAGATGATTATCTAAATTTAGAAGGTGCAGTTGTTACAGCAACAAGAAATGAAGTGCCAGTTTATAAATCGCCTGTAATTGTAAGTCGTATTGATAACCAAATTTTTCAAGCTACGCAGTCTTTAGCTTTATCTGAAGGTCTGAACTTTACACCTGGATTGCGCTTGGAAACCAATTGCCAAAATTGTGGGTTTACTCAAGTTAGAATGAATGGGCTAGAAGGGCCATATTCGCAAATACTTATTAATAGTCGCCCTATTTTTTCTGCTTTGATGGGAGTTTACGGATTGGATATGCTTCCTGCTAGTTTGATTGATCGTGTTGAAGTTGTAAGAGGAGGTGGTTCTGCCTTGTATGGAGGAAACGCAATAGCAGGAACCATTAATATTATAACGAAAGAACCCATAAACAATACTTTTACAATTGGGACAAACTATTCATTTATAGACTACGATGTGCCAGATAAAACTATTAATATGAACGGAAGTGTTGTAAGTGACGATCTTAATAAAGGAATTAGTTTCTATGCTTATAATCGTGATAGAAAACCTTGGGATGCCAACGGAGATAAATATTCCGAAATAACAAAATTACAGAATACAACTTTTGGGTTTGGTGCTTTCTGGAATATGTCAAAACTAAGTAAAATTAAATTAAACCTATTTAATATTAGTGAATTTAGAAGAGGGGGAAATAAATTTGATCTTCCAGCTCACCAAACCGATGTTACAGAACAATTAGATCATAAAATATTAGGAGGAGCATTATCTTTTGAGAAATATTCTCAAGACTACAGGGGTAAATTTTCAATTTATACATCTGCCCAAACAGCTGACCGTAAAAGTTATTATGGTGGTGGAGGTAGAATATTATTAGAAGATGATACTTTAACAGAAGATGATATTCTTGCTATTAATGCGTATGGTAGATCAGATGATTTATCATTAGTAGTAGGTACACAATATTCTTATGAATTTAATGATAAGTTTCAATTACTTTCAGGTGCAGAATATCAATACAATCATGTTAAAGACAAAATGCCTTGATATAGCAGATTAATTGATCAAGAAGTAGCAACACTTGGAGTTTTTTCTCAATTAGAAATAAAACCAACCGATAAATTTACTTTTTTGGCAGGAGCAAGGTATGATAATGTTAATATTGAAGGGGTGTACGATTTTGATGTAGATTCTTATGAAGATGATAAAAATTTGAGTGTTTTTGTACCAAGAGTAACTGCAATGTATGATATTTCAGATAATTTAAAAGCCCGCGAGCTTCTTATTCTCAAGGTTATAGAGCGCATCAAGCATTTGATGAAGATTTGCATATTGAAACCGTAGGAGGCTCAGCATCTTTTACTGTATTATCTCCTGATTTGAAAACAGAAACTTCTAACAGTATCAATGCTTCTTTAAATTTTACAAAGCCTATTGGTACTGTCCAATCTAATATTGTTGTAGAAGGATTTTATACGAAGTTAAATGATGTTTTTATTACGGCAGATGCTAATCCGTCGAATGGAGGAACCTCTGTTGTTACTAAAAGAAATGGTGCTGGAGCTAAAGTTTCAGGAGTAAATTTAGAGGCTAGTTTTGCTTTTTCTAGAACATTAAATTTTCAAATAGGAGGTACTATTCAAAAATCTGAATACAGTGAGGAAGAGGAAATATGGGCTTCAGAAGATGGTAGTGAAATAATTACTACAAAAAATATTTTACGTACACCTGATGTTTATGGGTTTTATACATTTAATTACAACCCTATTGCACCGCTTACATTGTCGCTTTCTGGAGTTTATACGGGTAAAATGGATGCACCACACGTGGTAGATATTGATACTGAAAGAACAGTAATAAAAAGAACGCCTACTTTTTTTGAAAGCAATATTAAGGTTGCTTATGATTTTGATATTGAAGATAATTGTATTGAAGTTTATACTGGAATCCAAAATATGTTCAACGCTTATCAAGATGATTTCGATATAGGTTCATCTAGAGATGCAGGTTATATTTATGGTCCTACTAAACCTCAAACATTTTTTATAGGAGCAAAATATACACTAAATTAGAGTGTTTAATTAGGCAGAAGGCGTTTCAAGAACCTATACTTTGAAACGCTTTTTTAATTTAAAATTCACAATATATATTATAGAATGGAATTTTTAAAACAACATTTAGTTGTATTAATTACCTTACTACTTTTTTTAATTTTAGGGTTGAAGCACAGATAAATCCTATAGAAATTAAAAAGATAGACAGTAGTATGATGGTTGAGGCTAAACCAATTCTTATTTTTATGTCTACAGATTGGTGTCAGTATTGTAAGGTTCAAAAAAAACAACTTCGTAAAAACAAAAAATTTAAAAATAAACTCGATGATTTTTATTATGTAGAGTTCGATGGTGAAAGTACAGATAACATTGTTTTTAACAATTATATATTTCAAAGTAATACTAAACGAAATAGAAAAAGCACCCATGATTTAGTTTTTGCTTTAAATAATTCGGAAAACATAAGTTTCCCTAACTGGGTTTTATTAGATAATAAATATCAGGTAGTTTTTCGTTATGGAGGTCTGCTTTACCCAGAACAAGTACATGATTTATTAACAGTTGTAGAGCAGTTAAAATTCTAATATTTTTTTTAGGTTCAGGAGCAAGCATAAGCTTATTGTTTTATGCTTCGATAGTAAAACAAATGTAGAGTTTAATAAAATTATTTAATTTCCACAAGACTAAAAAATAGTTTTTTCAGCCAATGGTTACCTTTTTGCTTTTTCTGTATTAATAAGAAAAACAAATAATATGAAACTTAAATTCAATAAATCAGAACTATTAGTAGTATCTGAAAATGAAATACTGCCAATTGTAATTAAAGCCGATTCAAAAGAAAATATAGTAAAAATAAAAATCCTATACTTTTTAAAAATAATAGGATTAAACGGTGTTTATTATTTATTATTAAAAGAAAATGTTTTATAGTTATAAAAGGTCATTTTGTTGACAAAACGTATAGTTTAAAAGAGGGGAAATATTATAATGATTAGTAAAACCAAAATTTAAACATAGAGTAAAGTATAGGGGAAATTAGAAGATGAAACAAGAACTATCATTGAAGTTCGAAAACTTTTAATTCAAAAAAGAATTAAAGAATTAAAAGAAGTAATTAAACAGAAGAAAATTGATTTAGACTAAAATAAAATTGTAATAGGTTATCAATCTATAAAAAACATGATATATTTTATTTTGTCTGTTTTTTATACATACTTTTTTAGGAATGCTGATACTATTTATAAAAAGATAGTTTATACTATTGCATAGTATTTGGATAGTGTTTTTGATGTGTAATGTATCTCTGGTTCTTTTTATACTTGTCTTTATATGATAGTTTAGATTTGTAATTTATGATAAATAACTATTCATTATTGTTAAAACTTATTATAAAAAGCGTGGTGAAATATTTTTGCATTATTTTAGTAAACTACACAAACCACATACATTTTATCAGTAATTTTGAAGAGGCTATTTGTTTTCTCCTTTTAATAGTAATAAATAGAAAAGTTTGATAAATGACTTTTTCCAAGTTTAGATTTTATGTTATTAAAATAAGTAAAGTCGTCCTAAATTATATTTAAATATAATTTAGGACGACTTTTAAATTTACCTTAAAAAAAATATTATTTATTAAGGTCTTAATTTAACCTCAGTTATACTAATATTATCCATATAAAATTTTAATGCTTTTGAGTTTTCTTGGTTATAACCTCTAATTTGGAATGTTTTGTCACCTGTTTCGGAAAATTGAACAAATGTAGAGTTATATACCCATTCTCCTGTTTTAAAATCATCAGAAAACAATGGATTTGGACCAACATTCCAATTAGTATTTGGAAACCAGAAAAATCTTAAATCAGGTGTAAGACCTGCTGGTTCGTTTGCTCCTAAATCTTCAACATAAACCCAAATTCCAATTTCATAATCTTTACCTGCTTCTACAGGGAATGTGATTTGATCTCCAGCAGCATTTTTATGACCAATAATCATACCTCCATTGGGTTCCATTTCTATATAAGCACTTTTACTACCATCATGTGCTTTTTCATCTGTTATTTGAAGAGTATATTTTTCATAAATTCCTCCCCACCACATATATGGCCAGTTTGCATCAGTAGAATTTTCAAAACTTGCATCGTAATCAGATTGTCCATCTAAGATATTTGTTTTTGTAAATTCTAAAGTTTTATCAGTAAAAGCGTCAGCAGCAACAGCATCTAGTGTAAGTAAAGAACCAGGGGTATATGAAACTTTTACAACATCATCATTATAAATTGATTCTCCATCTAACTCAAGTAAAACAATGTTTGCTTCTTCTGAATCTACAGAAGCTCTTAAAATTGAAGGTGTTATAATATTCCCATCATTTTCTATTGTAACCGAGAATTGTTCTTTATTTAATGTTGTTGCATCCATTTCTCTACTATATATTAAAGAAATAAGACCATCTTTTTCGGTTATTTTTTCTAAATCTACAGGGTCTGTTGAAGCAATAACTTTTATAAGGTTTTTGTATTCAATTGTATCACCACCAAACGGCCTAGCTCTAGCAGCAATAAATCTAACATCATAAGACCCCATTCTTTTATATTTAATATCAATTTCTTGTTCACTAGAGTTTGATGTTGCAGGGTCTCCACCATCAAATGTCCAATCGAATGTTTCAGGTTCTCCGTCTACGCTATATGTATATCTAACAGTTTTACTAGCTGTTACTTCATTTTCTTGGTTTTCAGCCATTATTAACGCATCTCCTAAACTACCATCGTTGTTTACTAAATTTGCTTGAATGTTAGTTATAACTTCACCTAATACTGTAACAACAATTGTAGTGTCTAGTTCTTTACCCATTAAATTAATACCAGAATAGGCATTTCCTTTAAAAACTTGATGTAATTTTACATCATGTTGTCCAACTTTATTAAAAATTGCTTTAACAGTTTCTTTTGTTGAGGTACTATTGTTATTAGCACCTACAATTTCAACATCTGCATCAGGAAAAGTCCAAGTTCTAGATTGCACACCTGAAGAAGCGTCTCCAAAAGTTATATCTGTATTTACTTGAATTTTATTTTGAAAATCCATTTCAGAAGTATAAACTACTCTGTGGTTAGGTTCGTTAAGTATTAATTCATTGGAATCATCGCAAGCATTGAATAAGGATGCTATTGCAAGAAACCAGATATATTTTTTTATTTTATTAAAATTCATAATTTTCTATTTTTATAGTTCTGAATTTGTTTGTACTTCTTGTGTTGGAATTGGTAAATAATTATGTTGACTAGGAGTATAATTAGTAGAAGACAAAATAAAGTCTGGTCTTATTCTTTCTTTAATGTATAAAGGGGCAATTCCTTCTTCATCAATTTCTAACAATTCTTTATTGTTTTCTCTCCATATTTCGTCAGCTCTTAATTCATCAAATACTTCTTGTGCAATACCCCATCTTACTAAATCTTTCCATCTGTGTCCTTCAAAAGCTAATTCTAAAGGTCTTTCAACTCTTCTTAAATGAGTCATTATGGTTTCAGTAGAAGCAGTAACGTAAGGTCTATTTCCATGTACTTGTTTACTTATATGTAGCTGAGGAAAGGTACCTCCATTTTCATCTAGGTATTGTTGTATGGTTTTAACACCTGCTCTTTTTCTAACTTTATCTATATAGGTAATTGCAGTTTGATAATCTCCAGTTGCATTAAGAACAGCTTCTGCATACATTAAGTAAACATCTGCTAGACGTATATGTCTGAAATTAATTCCAGATCTACTTTGACTGTCTTCAGCATCTAAATGATACCAGTTTGTGAATTTTTTGATATATGCACTTTGACCAAAAGCCCAACCTTTAGCATCTGGACTATCCAGTTCTATATTGTAATATAAACTCTCTCCATTTTTTGGGCAGATACTTGCAGTCATTCTTCTAGATTGCGTATTTCCATTATTTATTCCATTTGTAGGGTCTACTTCGTCACTTGTATACAATTCATGTAAGAAGTATGAAGGTAATAATGTATTATAACCTCCATAATTTAATTGTCCAAATGCTCTAGCCATAGTAGATGCTTCTGCTCCAGATTCGTAAGTATTATCATCAACTGCTTCTCCATTAATTCCAGGATTTAGCTCGGCTGAATATGCAACTTCAAAAATTGATTCTTCATTAAACTCATTTAAGTCAGTAAAATTATCCATAATATCAGCGGTTAATTTATAATTACCTTTTGTAATTACTTCATTAAATTGTGTGGCAGCTTCATTCCATTTTTCATCGAATAGGTAAACTTTACCAAGTAGAGAAGTGGCAGCTCCCCATGTAACACGACCTTTATCTGTACTGTTACTCCAAGATATTGGTAAATTAGCTTGAGCAAATTTTAAATCAGGTAAGATAATAGTGTTGGTTACCTCTTCAATAGAAGAAAAAGGTTTTAATAGGTCTTCTTTAGTTTCTGCTACTTTTTCGTGAATTACCGCACCACCATAAGTGTGTGCTAATTGGAAATAAAAGAACGCTCTTAAAAATCTTGCTTGACCTTCGATTTCGTTTTTGTTAGTATTATTAAAAATACTTTCATCTGCAGTTTCAAGATATTGAATTACTTGATTGGCTCTAAAAATACCAATATATAGTTCGTTCCATTTGTCTGTAACGTAATAGCTTCCGTCGTTGTATGTAAGGTTTCTAAATGCAGCAGGTCTATACCAAGATTCTGTTCCAGCAATATCACCTAAAATCATTTCATATTGCAATTCTCCTCCACTAATGTTTTGAAATTGTAGAGCTCCATAAACAGTAGTGAGAGCGCTATTAAACTGTTTTTCGGAACCCCAGAATGTATCAGTAGTTGTTGCATTTGGATTTATTTGTTCTAAAAATTCGTCTTCATTACATCCTATTAAAAGAAGTGAACTTAAGAAGAGTAGTTTTATATTTTTTAATATTTTCATAATATTTAAAATTTAAAAGTTGATTAAAAGCTTAGTTGAAGACCTAATGTAAACTGACGTGTTACAGGGTAGTTTCCTCTATCAACACCGCGAGTAAATATACCATCACCTCCAACTTCAGGATCATATCCAGAGTATTCAGTAAATGTTAAAGGGTTCATTGCTGTTGCATATAATCTTAAGTTTTCAATTCCTGAGTCTTTAAGTAATTCTGCAAATGAATAACCAAGCGTAATATTTCTAATTCTAAAGTAAGATCCATCTTCTAAGAAATAATCAGATCTAGCTCTCACATTGTTATGGTAAGAATTTTGTCTATTTGTAGGTATGTCTGACATAGGGTTTTGAGGAGTCCACATATAATATTGATCACTATGTCTACCTAATTGGTAAGCATATAGTTTTGCTCCGTTATAAATTTTTGAACCATAAGTACCGTATGTTTGTACGTATAAATCCCAATTGTTGTAACTTAAGTTTAAATTTACTCCAGCTTCAAAATCTGATTGACCTGATCCTGAATAAACTCTATCATTATCGTCTATAGAATTATCTCCATTTTGATCTATGTACATCATATCACCTAGCTGAGCACTTCCGTCAATTACTTTATAAGCATCTAATTGTTCTTGAGTTTTAATAACTCCTGCATTTTCAACTAAAAAGAAAGCCCCGGCTTCATAACCTTTAGCAAGATATGTTGTATAATCTATGTTTTCACCTAGAGAAACTACTGGTCTACCATTTGCAAAACCTCTTTCAATTCCTGCAAGATCAGTTACTTCATTATCATTCATAGTAAAAGTTCCAGTAATACTATAATTTAAGCCGTACGATGTTTCATCTTTCCAACTAGCAGCGAATTCAAAACCTTTATTTATCATATTTCCTGCATTAATTACTTTTACATCATATGTTCCAATAGCTCTTGGTTGATATGTTCCTGATGAAGGAGTAAGCCTTTCTTGAAGTAACATATCTTCTTTATCATTTTTATATAAATCTAATGTGAAATTTAACCTATAGTCTAACATTGTTAAATCAATACCGATATTCGAAGAAATAGTAGTTTCCCATTTAATGTTAGGGTCAACATATCTTCTCTGAATTGCACCGTAATTTAATTCTTCATTAGGTCCGAAAGGATAGTTAATACCAGACTCTATAACAGGAGTATATGAATATGATGGGATATCTTGATTTCCAACTTGAGCCCAACTAGCTCTTAATTTAAGGGCATTTATAGTTTTAGAATTGCTTAAGAAATTTTCTTCATGTAGGTTCCAACCGCCAGAAAATCCGTAGAAATCACCATATTTATTAGATTCAGAGAATTTAGATGAACCATCTCTTCTGTAACTTCCTGAGAATAAATACTTTCCTTTGTAATTGTATTGAACTCTTAATAATTTACCGCTAATAGTACTTTCTTCTTCAGTTCCAGAAGGTTTAAAACCTTCACTTACAGATCCTATATTATTAATTTCATTATTAGCTTCTTCGCTAAATATACCACCAACATTTAAGGTTTCATTATTGAATCTTTCATAAGAAATTACACCTAAAAGATCTAAATTATGATCTCCAAAACTTCTCTTATAAGTTAGCATAGTTTCAAGTGTTTCTTTACTATTCCAGATATAATCTTGGTTTACTTGAGCATTAGGTGTAGATGCGGTTGGGTTGAAAGTACCATCTAAATTATAAACTAAATATTGGGGTTTAAAAAATTTTCTATCGTAGTTCCAAGTATTTTTTCCAAGGTTTGCTTTAACGTGAAAATCTTCTAAAATTTCAAAATCTAAATTTAATGCTAAATTAGAACTATTTACTTCTCTATTATCTTCATTTTTTAATTGACTAGATAAGTAACTGTATTGAATAGCATTTCTTACGGGTATTACAACGCTGTTTTCTGCATTAGAATTAAGGCCGTTTAAAGGTGGTTGCCAAGGCATTTGTGCTATTGCATATTCATATAAAGCCCAAGGTTCTTGCTCTCTGTTTTCTTGAGTAAAACCCATTGTAGCAAATGCTTTAAATTTTCCTTTTTTAAATTCACCTGTCAGTCTGTTTGTAAAACGGTCAAAACCAGAATTAATTAATACTCCCTCTTGATTAAAGTAGTTAGAGTTAAAATTTAAAGTTAAGTTTTTTACACCACCTGAAATTGAAAGGTTGTAATTTTGAATAGGAGCATTATTGTTTTGAACGTCTCCAACAAAATCAGAATCGTAATCTAAAGCTTTTTGATTAAAGAAGAAAATTAAGGGATCTCTTCCTAGAGCTTCGAGCATAACCTCTTCAGAATACATTTGTTGTTGCGTATTCATTAAAGGAGTTCCAGAAGTGATATTTTGAATTCCAGCATAAGTAGAGAAGTCTATTTTCATTTTACCTTCTTTTCCTTTTTTTGTAGTAATTAAGATTACTCCATTTGAAGCTCTTGTTCCGTAAATTGATGCAGCTGCACCATCTTTTAATATGTCAACGTTTTCTATTTGTTCAGTAGCAATATTTGGGTTGTTTTGGTAAGGAATTCCATCAACAACATATAGTGGGCCTAAAGCACCTGAGCTTATAGAACCTAACCCTCTAATTTGAACATTTGCAGCATCTCCAGGTCGTCCACTACTTGCTTGTATATTAACACCTGCAACCTGACCTTGTAGAGCAGTACCTAAATCCGCTGTAGCTTGTTTAACAATAGTTTCAGAACCAATATTAACTACGGCTCCTGTGATTTCTTTTTTGGCTTGAGTACCATACCCAACAACAACAACTTCATCAAGAGTTGAAACATCAGTAATCAGTTCTACATTAATAGTTGATTTACCGTTAATATTTATTTCTGAATTTTTAAATCCAATGTAGCTAAATACCAATATACTATTTGCATTAGCTTTAATTTCGTAAACTCCATCAAAATTTGTTGTAGTTCCATTATTTGTCCCTTTTTCAAGAACACTAACCCCAGGTAAAGGACCACCTTCACCTGTAACAGTTCCTTTAATCGTTACTGTTTTTTGAGCTTGAATTAAACCAAAACTTAATAATAACAGGGTTGTTATTATATATGTTTTAGATTTCCAATTAACAAGTAATTTAAATTTCATACTAATATATTATTTAAAGTTTGAGTAACAAATATGAACACAATTAACAAGAATCTATTCTAAATATACTAGATGAAAACTAGACAAATGTTTTTTTTTATTTGTTTTTTTTAATAAAAAACTAGACAAAAACTCAATTTACTGAATTTAATCTATTGATTTTTAGGTTTTTAATAGGTTAAAGCTGTGGTTATTAATTTTTTAAAACTATTTCTAGAATAGACTTTTGAATTATAATAATTACTAATAATGTTGAGTTTTAAAATTTATTTATAAACTCTTCTAAGTTGTCATTTCTTTCTAGACCTAGTTTTTTTCTAAGTCTATAACGAGAAGTATGAACACTTTCAACTGAAATACCAAGTAGTTTAGCCATATCTTTGCTTGGAAAATTTAATTTTACTAAAGCACAAATTTTTTGATCTGTTTGACTTAGGTTAGGGAACTGCATATTTAATTTGTCGTAAAAACTTTGATTAATAGCTGTGAATCGAGCTTCAAATTCTTTCCAATTACTATTTGGACCTCCTTGTATAGATTTTAACATTCTTTTTATAATGCTAGTATTTAACTCTCCAGTATAATTACATAGTTTTTTCTTTAGGTTAGAAATAAATTCATCTTTTTCAATAAGTCTTAAAGCAGCTTCAGTTAATTCTTTGTTTTTTAATTCTAAAATTTCGTTTTGTTTTTGAATCTTAAGCTGCTGTTTTTCTTCTAACATTCTTTTTTCATTTTTATACTTATTTCTTAAATAACGAATAAAAATATACCCATATAACACTATAAATATAATACAGCCTACTAATATAATTGATTGCAACATCTGTATTTTGTCTTCGTGTTCTAATTTTGTGATTCTTTGCTGGTTGAGTAGTTTCTGTTGCCTGTCTTTCTCTAGTCTGTACTGATCTTTAATTTCTAATAAATGTTTGTTGTTTTCACTTTTGCCTCCAAAAATTTCTTCATTGCCTTCTTTAGAGAGTTTTAAATAATGATATGCTTCGGCAATATTGCCTTCTTCAAAATATAATGATGCCAACGCGTCATAATCAAATAATCTATAGTTTAAATGCCTATTATAGGTGTTAGATATATTTAAAGATTCTTTATAGCTTTCAATACTTTTTTTATTATCACCCATTCTTCTGTATACATCACCAAATAGGTCATAGATAATTACTAAATAGGATTTATCAATTTTCTCAAAATAATCTTTAGATTCATTAAGTAATTTTAAAGCTTTTTTAAAATTTTTATCTGTAGCTTCTAAAAAACCTTGTTCTGCAGTTAGGTAGTAACTTTTTGTTAGTTCTTTTCCATTAAATTTTCTAGCCTTTCGACAGCTATCTAAGTATGCTTTTGCTTTTTTAAAATCACCATTAATTCGATGAACATTTAATATGGAGAAATAATTACTTTGAAGCAATTCTCTATTTTGCTCGGTATTATCTTCTTTCAATAATTTTTTTTGAATATTTATTGATAAATTAAAATATTTTAGAGCTTCATCATCTCTTTTGTAAAAGCTATATAGCCATCCTAGAGATTGATATATTCGTGAAATAGAAATTAAATCATTTGATTTTTCTGCAAGTAAAAGTGCTTCCCAATAACCATCGTATGACTTACCGTAATTTACATTATGCGCATAAAGATCAGATAACTCAATTAAATAGTTGATTGCATTTAACGTGTCTTTTTCTTTTAAACGAGTTTCATAGCCTATATTAAAATAAAAAGCTGCACTATCTGGATTTTTGTTCTTTAGAGAAACAGCTTTTAGATATATTTTACTATCTGTCATTGTGTTTTGAGAATGAATTTTATTACTGAAGTAAATAGTAATTAGTAGTATAATAATTGTTTTAATATTATTCATAATAATCTAGGTAGATGTTTTGTTAAATATAATAAAAGCTAGTTAATTTTTTTCTTATTAAATAATTTAAATTTAACTTAAATTGTTTATTTATAAAATAAAAATAATACAATGTTATGATTTATAGTGTATTAAAGTGTTTTGCTGTTTTTAGGTTATGCGATTTTTAAGTGGTTTTTTTAAACGGTTGTTATTATTTGTCTAGTTTAAATCTATTAGAATTTTACACTGTACAGTTTCTGTCTAGTTAATTATATTCCTTTATAACCATTATTTCGTCAATTTTGTATGGCAATTATAATACAGGTGAATAAAATGAATATTTCTAGAAATTTTTTTATATATGTATGTTTGATTTTGATTACATCAAATCTTTTTTCTCAAATTAGAGTAGATGTTAATTTAAATGTTAAACATACTATAGATTCTATTTCAATATTTGATCGCTCAAAATTTATTTCAATACATGCAAATCAAACAGAAAATGAATGGGATGGTTCTAATTTTACTTCAGATTTAAGAAATGATTTTTTAAACGGTTACGATGTTTATTTAGGAAGAGATACTGGAGGAATTACTTGGAATTTAAATAACATACAACAAGATCCAGACAGAGCTGGTTTTGTAGATCCTTCTGAAATTATAAGTAAAGGAGCTAATGCAAGAAGTAATTTTGAAAGTAATGTTGCGCTGCATAAATATGAAGATAGAAAAAGCCTTGTTATAGCAGGTCAATTAAATCCTTTTTGGACAGGAACAGATCAAAAACCAACAAGCCAAGGTTGGTATTTGGCAAATGCTACTGCTACAGGTGAATATATGGGACGTTATATTAATAATTTTCATGGAACCAATGGTCAGAAAAAACCTTTATTTCTTGAGATTATTAATGAACCTGCTTATCATAGCTTGGGTGGTAAAAACGATTATTCTAATTCTTTACAAGAGATAGCAGAATTTCATAACGAAGTAGCTGAAGCAATTAGGGTTCAAGCTCCTGATTTAAAAATTGGAGGATATACAGCTGCATTTCCTGATTTTGAAGTTGGAGATTTTAAACGTTGGGAAAATAGAGATAAACTTTTTATGGATGTTGCAGGTGATAATATGGACTTCTTCTCTATACATCTATATGATTTTCCTTCTATTAATAATGGTAAAAAAGATTTGCGTTCTGGAAGTAATATTGAAGCCACTTTTGATATGATGGAGCATTATAGCATGCTTTTTTTTAACAAAGTTAAGCCCATTGTGGTTTCAGAATATGGGGCACAAATGCATGATTATGCACAAGAACAATGGAGTCCATATAGAGATTGGTTACATATTAAGGCAAGTAACTCACAATTAATGTCTTTTTTAGAACGCCCAAATGTAGTTGCTTCTGCAATTAATTTTATAATTGTAAAAGCAGAATGGGGTTATAATAGTGCTACAGGAGTTCCATATAACCATAGGCTAATGAGAAAAGCGAATGAACCAGAAAGTTATACTGGAGAATGGGTATATACAGATATGGTTAAATTTTATCAATTATGGAAAAATGTTCGTGGTACTAGAGTTGATATAACTTCAGATAATTTAGATATCCAAGTTAATGCCTATGTAGATGGAAATAAAGGTTATATTATTTTAAATAATTTAAATTTTAAGGAAGAAACCATTGATTTAGAATTGTTTGATTCAAACAATAATTCCATTACCAATATTTTAAAAAAGCATTTAACATTAAACGGAAATTTTCCAATACTTATTGAGGAGCCTATTACTAATACTAATTCTATAATTCTTGGAGCTGAGTCAACTATGATTTTAGAATATACTTTTGAAGAAGACATTGTTATTGATGAAACTTCAAATGAAATTAAATATTATGCTAACTCTTATTTAAAACCGATTACCGAAAACACTGTACAAACGTTTAATATAAATGGTGTTTTAAAAGGGAATTATGGTGAAGCTATATTACGGCTAGGTCTCGGAAGAGCACATGGTAAATCTTTAAATCCTGTTGTGAAATTTAACAATACAGTAATTGATGTTCCTTCAAATTGGAGAGGTTATGATCAAGCAGATAGAGCTCAGTTTTTTGGAGTATTAGAAATACCTGTTCCATATAATCTTTTAGAGACAAATAATACTGTTACGGTTCAATTTAATGATACTGGAGGGCATATTAGTAGTGTTAGTATGCGAGTTTTTGAATTTAGTAATGACATTCGTAAAGATAAAGTAAGTGATATTTCGGATGATAATTATAAAATAAAAACCACAAGTGTAACTTGTAGAGGGGAAAATAATGGTAAAATAGCAATAGCTACTACTAAAACATTAAATTATTTTGCAACTGTAGCAGGTGAAGGTTATAATGAGAAGTTTAGTTTTTCTGACACCTTAAATGTTAATAATCTAAAATCAGGTTTTTATACTATTGAAATATCAATTCCTGAGTTTCCAGGCTATATAGCCTCATTTAAACTTCAAATAAATGAGCCAGAAGCATTATCTGTAGTATCAAAAATTAATGCCATAAATAAAACTGTTTCACTCAGTTTAAAAGGGAGTGATGCTTATGAAATAACAATTAATGGGGTTAAAACAAGTACAACACAAAAAAAAATTGAATTACCAATACAATTTGGAACAAATAAAATTACTGTAACTGCTTCTAAACAATGTTCAAATATGTTCGAACAAAATGTCTTTTTAGAAAACGGTTTAAAAGTTTATCCAAACCCGTCTAAGGGAAACTTAACTTGTTCTACTTCTAAAGATATGATTGGTGGTGAGTTATTTATACATTCTATAGATGGGGTTTTATTAAAAACAAAAAAAATAGAAGTTTTAGAAGAAAAAATCGATGTCTCTTTTTTACCAGAAGGCATTTATATGATTAGTGCTTCTAAAGGAAATAAAGTACAATTACAAACGAAATTAATACTCAGTAAATGAATAAGTTAAAATTAAAATGCCGAATAGAATTAACCTTGTTATTTTTTCTAGGTTTCTTATTAGTAAGTTGCAATAATCAAATCGATGAGGTGAATAACAATTGTGATGATTTTAATTTAGATTGGGGTTTTTATTTATCTCAAGAAAATGAAGAAATAAACTCCATTCCAAAAAATAAATATAGAAAATTAAATTTACCTCATGATTGGGTAGTAGAAAGTGAATTTGATTCATTACTAGCATATGACGCCCAAGCAACAGGATACTTAGCAGGTAAAGGATATGGATATTACCAAAAAACATTTAATCAAAGATTTGATGAAAATAAAGTTACTTATATTCATTTTGATGGTGTTTACAACAATTCTGAAGTTTACATAAATGGTGTAAAATTAGGGTTTCACCCATATGGTTATTCTCCTTTTTATTACAATATTTCTGAATATCTAAATAAAGATGGAGAAAACAATACTATAGATGTTAAAATAGATCATACACGATATGCAGATAGTCGTTGGTATTCTGGGGCTGGAATTTATAGAAAAGTAGATTTAATTACACAAAACAAACTTCATATTCCTGTTTGGGGAACTTTTGTTACTACTCCAAATGTTTCAGAAAATAAAGCAACAGTTAAAATTGATATAAAAGTTAAAAATGATTTTGATGTAATTGAAAATCCAATTATTAAAACAACACTATTTGATGAAAATAATAAAGAGGTAGGAGTTGCTGAAAGTACCATAACTTTAGATAAAAATTCTTTAGAGACTTTAATTCAACAAATTGAGGTAGTAAATCCAAAACTTTGGGGAATTAACACTCCAAGTATGTATAAAGCAATTACTGAAATTATAAAGGAAGGTAGTGTAGTTGATTCTTACATTACAAAATTTGGTATAAGAAGTATTTTGTTTGACGCCAACGAAGGTTTTTTCTTAAACGGAGAGAACATGAAAATAAAGGGAGTTTGTTTGCATCACGATGCTGGTTTAGTTGGTGCTGCTGTGCCAAAAGGAGTTTGGAAGCGTAGACTTCAAACGTTAAAAGATGGTGGAACAAATGCAATTAGAGTATCACATAATCCAGCTTCATCAGAATTTTTAGACCTATGTGATGAAATGGGATTTTTAGTGCAAGATGAATTTTTTGATGAGTGGGATTATCCAAAAGATAAAAGATTTAATCAAAAAGAAAGTAAAAGTACAGATTATATAACAAGAGGTTATACTGAATATTTTCAAAATTGGGCCGAAAAAGATTTGAAAAATATCATGTTAAGCCATAGAAATCATCCTTCAATAATACAATGGAGTATTGGAAATGAAATCGAATGGACGTATCCAAAAAATGCTGCTGCAACTGGTTTTTTTGATAATATGGATTGGAATGGGAATTATTTTTGGTCTGAACCACCACATTCAAAAGAAAAAATTAAAGAAATATTGGATACTTATCCAGAAGGTAAATACAGTATAGAACGTACTGCTAAAAAATTAGCTAAATGGACAAAAGAGTTAGATAAAACACGACCAGTAGTTGCAAATTGCATTTTACCCTCCTCTAGTCATTTGTCGGGTTATAGTGACGCTCTTGATATTGTAGGTTATAGCTATAGAAGAGTTTTATATGATTATGGCCATAAAAATTATCCGGATAAAGTAATTATGGGTACTGAAAATTTACCGCAATATCATGAATGGAAAGCTATTGAAGAACGTCCATTTATATCGGGTACATTTTTATGGACTGGAATTGATTATATGGGTGAAATTAGAGATCCTTGGCCGGTGCGTGTACAACCATCAGGCTTGTTAAATACTGCTGGATTCCCTCGAGGCTCTTATTATATGATGAAATCATTATGGAGTAAAGAACCAACTCTAAAAATTACAACACAAAACATTGAAAAATCACTCAATAAAATAGATGCAAATGGAAATATTGTAGCTAAAGATCCTAAAAAATGGGAACATGCACTTTGGCAATGGCAAGATGTTAATAACCATTGGAATTATAATAATGGTGAAATGATTTCAATTGAAATTTATTCAAATTGTGAAGAAATCGAATTGTTTTTAAACAACCAATCATTAGGTTTAAAAAAATTAGTTGATTTTGAAGATCATATCTACAAATGGGGAGTTCCTTTTATTGAAGGTACCCTAGTTGCAAAAGGAAAAAAAGATGGAGTAGCAATTGAAAGTAAAATTATCACAGCAAAAACTGCAACCGGGATTAAACTTACTTCAGAAGAAAAAACAATAAATGCTAATAACTACGATGTAGCTCATATTGTAGCTCAGCTAGTTGATGAAAAAGGGAATCCAGTTTTTACCGATGACAAAGAAATTACTTTTGAAATAAAAGGAAATGCTAAGTTATTAGGTGTAGATAATGGTTGGATAAAGAGTGTTCAAAAATTTCAAACAAATAAAAATACCACTCATAATGGAAGAACTTTATTAATTATTCAGGCATTGGATAAAGCTGAAAAAGTAATTGTAAGTGCAAAAGTTGATGGGTTCGAAACTTCTGATATTGAAATTAGTATAAAATAAATTAAACATATAAATAATGATAACAACACAATATGAAGGTAATAAAACCTTCACTGTAATAAAAAAGGATATTGAAGCACCAAAAAAAGGAGAAGTTAGAATTAAAGTGGCTTATGTGGGTGTTTGTGGAACTGATGTTCATATTTACCATGGTATGATGGACAAACGTGTAAAAATGCCAGAAACAATTGGACATGAAATGTCAGGGATTATCGACGCTATTGGCGAAGGAGTTTCTGAATATAAGGTCGGAGATAAAGTTGTAGTTCGTCCATTAGATGATCGTTTGGTAAAACCTTCAGATAAAGGATTTAATCATATCTGTGAAGACTTAAAATTTGTTGGTATTGATAGTGAAGGCGCTATGCAACAATATTGGAATGTTCCTGAATTTATTCTACACAAATTAAAGGCTGTAACAGATTTAAAATTAGCAGCACTAATAGAACCTTTATCTGTAGCAACCCATGATGTACGTAGAAGTGGACTTGTAAAAGGAGAAACTGCAGTAGTATTAGGAGGTGGTCCAATCGGATTATTAGTCGCTATGGTTGCAAAAGAAGTAGGTGCACAAGTAATTGTTTCAGAAGTAAATCCTAAACGTGTTGCAAAAGCAAAAGAATTAGGTTTTGACGCTGTAAATCCAATGGATATTGATTTAGTAGAATATGTAAAAAGCAAAACAGAAAACCGTAGAGCCGATGTAGTATTTGAAGTTGCTGGTGTACAACCTACGCTAGATGTAATGTGTGAAGTTGCTGGTATTCGTGGAAGAATATTAATGGTAGCTATTCATGGAGAGAAAAAACCAGTAGATCTTTTTAAGTTTTTCTGGAAAGAATTGAGCCTTATTGGTGCGCGTGTTTATGAAAAACAAGATTATGAAAAATCAATCCAATTAATTACAGCAAACGAATTACCATTTGAACAAATGATTACAGATGTTCAACCATTATCTAATATTCAACAAGTTTTTGAAAACATTGATAAAAAACCTGATGGAATGAAAGTACTAATGGATTGTAGCCTTTAAAATTTAACAAATAACAATTAAAAGTATTACTCCTTACCTAATCAAGGAACCACTTTATTAAAAAAATAAAACAATGAGTATTTTAGATAAATTTAGTTTAGAAGGAAAAACAGCCTTAGTAACAGGTTGTAAAAGAGGAATTGGAAAAGCTATGGCAATAGGTTTAGCTGAAGCCGGAGCAAATATTATCGGAGTTTCTGCATCTTTAGAAAAAGAAGGAAGTGCTGTTGAAAAAGCCATAAAAGCAGTAGGTAAAAACTTTAGCGCTTATCAATGTGATTTTTCAGATAGAAAAGCATTGTACAAATTTATTGCTGAAGTAAAAAAAGACCACCCGCAAGTAGATATTTTAGTAAACAATGCTGGTACCATTTTAAGAACACCCGCAGCAGAACATCCAGATGAAATGTGGGATAAAGTAATTGAAGTAAATCAAAATGCACAGTTTATTTTAACTCGAGAGTTTGGAAGAGATATGATCGCAAGAGGTTCTGGAAAAGTAATTTTCACAGCATCTTTATTAACCTTCCAAGGTGGAATAACAGTACCTGGTTATGCTGCTAGTAAAGGAGCAATAGGTCAAATGACAATGGCTTTTGCTAACGAATGGGCAGGAAAAGGGGTAAATGTAAACGCTATTGCTCCAGGATATATCTCAACAGACAATACAGAAGCCTTAAGAAACGACCCGGTTAGATCTGAATCAATTCTATCACGTATTCCTGCAGGTCGCTGGGGTGATGCAGTCGATTTTGCTGGACCAACAGTATTTTTAGCATCTGAAGCTGCAGCTTACATGCACGGATCAATTGTATTGGTTGACGGTGGATGGATGGGGAGATAACATTAGTTTTTTCAATCAAAATACTTAATAAATAAAGACAGTATTTTTATACCTATATGTGTTCTAAATATATCCAAGTGCCACTTTAATGTATTGATCAAGTAAATTAGAAGAAAATAAAATTTACATCAATCAAATTAACACATTGGATTTATAACCAATCTTTGTAAATGCTGCTAGTGGAAATACAAAAAATATTTCAGAATTAAGTAGTGTTGATTTATTGTCTTATTTAAAGATATAAAATTTAAAAAGACCCCATAAAACATTGTATTGAAAAGAGAGAATTCGAAGGAAAAGCAGCCGTTAGAATGGCTAATTACAGAAACCCGAAAATAAAAAATTAAACCAAATTATTATGTCTCAAATAAAAGAATACCAGTTATTTATAAATGGAAAATGGAGAACATCTACTTCTGGTCAAACTATTGACATTATTAGTCCATCAACAGAAGAAGTAGTTGCTCGTGTACAAAATGGAACTGCAGAAGAAGCTCTTGAAACTTTGCAACTAGCTGATAAAGCTCAAAAAGAATGGAAAAAGTTACCTGCTCGTTCAAGAGCTGAGTTATTGTATAAATTAGCCCAAGAAATAAAAGCGAATTCAGATTATTTAGCTGAATTATTAGTTAAAGAACAAGGAAAATTATTAAAAGTAGCAAAAGGAGAAGTTGCTGTAACAGCTTCATTTATAGAATATGCTTGTGAAGGTGCTCGAAGAATTGAAGGAGATATCATCCCTTCAGACAATCCTAATGAACAAATTTGGATTCAAAAAATCCCAAGAGGAGTTGTTGTTGCAATTACCGCTTGGAATTTCCCATTGGCATTAGCTGGTCGTAAATTAGGCCCAGCACTAGTGGCTGGAAATTCTATTATAATTAAACCAACATCTGAAACTCCGTTAGCTACATTAGAATTAGGAAATTTAGCTAACAAAGTTGGAATTCCTGCAGGTGTAATTAATATTTTAACTGGACCAGGAAGAGCAATGGGTAATGCATTAGTTGAAAGCCCTATTTGTAAAATGGTAACTATGACAGGATCTACTCCTGTTGGTCAACAAATTGCACGTAACGCAGCACAAAACCTAACACACGTTCAATTAGAATTAGGAGGAAAAGCACCTTTTATTGTATTTGAAGACGCAGATATTGATGCTGCTGTGGAATCAGCATTACATTCACGTTTTGACAATTGCGGACAGGTATGTACTTGCAATGAGCGTATGTATGTACATGAAGATATTTACGATGTATTTATGAAAAAATTCATAGCTAAAACCAAAGCTTTAAAAGTTGGAAATCCTTTGCTAGAAGAAACTGATATGGGTCCTAAAGTAAATCAAAATGAGCTAGAACACATGGAACACCTAGTAAAAGTAAGTATTGAAGAAGGTGCCACTATAGCAACAGGAGGTAAAAGACCTACTGGAGCTGAATTTGAAAAAGGATATTGGTTTGAACCAACAGTTCTTACAAATGTAACTCAGGATATGACAATCGTTCACGAAGAATCTTTCGGACCAATTTTACCTGTATTAAAATTCAAAACTTTTGAAGAAGTAATTGAATATGCAAACGATTGTGAATATGGCTTAGCAGCAATGGTTTTTACCAACAATATGAACACAATTATGAAATGTAATGACGAATTAGAATACGGTGAAATCTATGTAAACAGAGGTCATGGAGAACAACATCAAGGTTTCCATAATGGTTACAAACTATCTGGATCTGGAGGAGAAGACGGAAAATATGGTTTTGAACAATATATGGAAAAGAAAACATTCTATATCAAACATAAAGCATAATATATCATAATTTAAAACTTTAAAAAAATGAAAAAATTCAGTGGCTCTATTTATATTCTAGTTGTATTTCTTCTTTCTATTTCTTGTAATAATTCCAATAAAGAAAAGAAGCAAGATATTTCAATAAATTCCGAAAAACCCAACATTATAATTATTTATCTTGATGACTTAGGATATGGTGATTTGAGTTGCTACGGAGCCACTGAAATAAGCACACCAAATATCGATAATTTAGCGAACGAAGGCCTTCTATTTACAAATGCCTATGCATCATCAGCTACTTGCACACCAAGTAGATACGCTTTAATAACAGGCTCTTATCCTTGGAAAAATAAAGATGCTAAAATCCTTCCTGGATCAGCTCCTTTAATAATAAGTCTCGAAGAACAAACACTACCTAAAATATTAAAAACAGCAGGGTATCAAACTGCAATTGTTGGAAAATGGCATCTTGGCCTAGGTTTAGGGAACCTAAATTGGAATGAAAGAGTTAGTCCTGGACCGAATGAAGTTGGTTTTGACTATTCATATATAATGGCTGCTACTCAAGATCGTGTTCCTACTGTTTATATTGAAAATGGAGATGTAGTTGGCTTGGATAAAAATGACCCTATTGAAATTAATTATAATACCAATTTTAAAGGTCAACCAACTGGAATTAATAATCCTGAATTATTAACCATGAAATGGCATCACGGACACAATAATAGTATTGTTAATGGAATCCCTAGAATAGGTTTCATGAAAGGTGGTGAAAAAGCAAAATGGACAGATGAAGACATGTCTGACCAATTTTTAGAAAAGGCAAAAAATTACATATCAAAGCACAAAGAAAAACCATTCTTCCTATATTATGCTTTACAACAACCTCATGTGCCAAGAACTCCAAATCCACGTTTTGTAGGTGCGTCGGGGATGGGACCAAGAGGTGATGTTATTATTGAAGCTGATTGGACCATTGGGGAGTTTATGAAAACTCTTGAAAAAGAAGGACTTCTTGAAAATTCCCTTGTTATCTTTTCAAGTGATAATGGCCCAGTATTAAATGATGGCTATTTTGATGATGCCGTTGAAAAACTAGGGAATCACCAACCTACAGGAGGTTTAAGGGGTGGGAAATACAGTTTATTTGATGCGGGAACTAGAATTCCTTTTATAACCTACTGGAAAGGAAAAATTCAACCAGGAATAAGTAATGCACTGGTATGTCAAATGGATTTAGTTGCCTCAATTGCCGAATTAACTAACACTAAAATTCAACCTTCCGATAGTCAAAATCTATTAAACACTTTTACTGGAAAAAGCAACATAGGTAGAGAAAGCTTAATAGTTGAAGCAAATACCAAAACAGCTTTAAGAAGCGGTGACTGGATAATGATACCTCCTTATGATGGCGTATCTTTAAATGAAGATGTAAATATTGAGCTTGGGAATTCCAAAGAATACCAATTGTATAACCTAAAAACAGATATAGGTCAAACAACTAATCTCGCATCAAAAAATCCTGAAAAATTAGCAGAATTAAAAAAAGAATATTTAAAAATTCGAGGTAATGAAAATATTGAGATCCAAGAGTTAGAGTTAAAATAATCAATTAACACTTTTTTATGAATAAGAATACTGTCATTATAATCTTAATTATTTTTAGTTCTCTTTCTAAATCGTTTAGTCAAAATTGTTTTAAATGGTATGATGAATCGATTTCTTTTGAAGAACGAGCAGCTTTGTTAGTAAATGCAATGACTTTAGAAGAAAAATGTCTGCAATTCTTAAACGAAGCCCCTTCAATTCCAAGACTAGGAGTGCCTGAATATAATTGGTGGAATGAAGCTTTGCACGGAGTTGCTCGAAATGGAAAAGCAACTATTTTTCCTCAAGGAATAGCTATGGGAGCTACTTTTAACCCCTCATTAATTCAAGAAATGGCATCTGCAATTGCCGATGAAGGAAGAGCTAAATTTAAAATTTCACAAGCAATGGGGAATAAAGGATTATATGCTGGTTTAACTTATTGGTCTCCAAATGTAAATATTTTTAGAGACCCACGATGGGGACGCGGACAAGAAACCTACGGAGAAGACCCTTTTTTAACTTCAAATATTGGTGTGGCTTTTGTAAATGGTTTACAAGGTAACGATCCTAAATACTTTAAATCAACTGCCTGTGCTAAACATTTCGCAGTTCACTCAGGTCCAGAGGAATTACGTCATCATTTTAACGCAAACCCTTCAAAATTAGATCTATACGAAACATATCTTCCTGCATTTGAAGCCTTGGTCACAAAGGCAAATGTACAAGGGGTAATGAGTGCCTATAATGCTGTTTATGGTGAACCTTCTAGTAGTAGTGTATTATTATTAGATGATATTTTAAAAAAACAATGGGGTTTTAATGGCTATATCGTTTCAGATTGTGGTGCTTTGGGCGATATTTTAAATGGACATAAAAAAGCAAAAACAATTGAAGAAGCCGCTGCTCTAGCTATGCAATCTGGCGTAAACTTAAATTGTGGATGGGTATATAATAATTTAATAAATTCAATTGAACAAGGTTTAATTACTGAAGAATTATTAAATGAACGTTTACAACAATTATACTTAATTCGTTTTAAATTAGGTTTTTTTGACAAAGAAGAAAGCAATCCTTTTAACAATGTAACTAGTGAAGTAATAAATTCAGAAGCCCATAAACATCTAGCACGTAAAGTAGCGCAACAATCTATTGTTTTACTGAAAAATAAAAACAATGTTTTGCCACTCGATAAAAATATAAAATCATTGTATGTAACAGGTCCTTTTTCTGCTTCCAGTAATATTCTAATGGCAAATTATTACGGAATGTCTTCAAATTTAGTTACAGTCTTAGAAGGTGTTACTGACAAAGTTTCATTAGGAACATCACTAAATTATCGCCAAGGTGTTTTGCCTTTTACAAAAAATTTAAACCCCTTAAATTGGGCTCCAAAAGTTTCAGGACAGGTTGAGGCTACTATTTTAGTTGCAGGCATTTCAAATGAAATTGAAGGTGAAGAAGTAGATGCAATTGCTTCTGAAAATAAAGGAGATAGAAAAGATTTAAAGTTACCTCAAAGTCAAATTGATTATATCAAAGAAATTAGTAAAAATAAAAAAGGTCCACTAATTTTAGTACTGGGCACAGGAAGTCCCGTTTCACTAGAAGAAATTGAACTATTAGTTGATGCTATTGTATTAATGTGGTATCCTGGAGAACAAGGTGGCAACGCCGTTGCCGATATAATTTTTGGAGATGTAGCACCTTCCGGACATTTACCAATTACTTTTCCTAAAAACGTAGACCAATTACCCGCTTTTACAGACTATAGCATGAAAGGTAGAACATATAAATATATGACTCAAGAACCCTTATATCCTTTTGGGTTTGGTCTATCATACGCTACTTCAAAATTTAGCAACGCTACAATTAGTTCTGAAAAATTAAAAAAAGGGGAATCATTAAATATTTCTATAGATATCACCAACGAAAGTACAACCAATTTTGATGAAGTTGTACAAGTATACTTGGTTGCAGAAAATAACGAAGATTATTTACCAATATACAATTTAAAAGCATTTAAAAGGATCTTTTTAAAAGCTCAAAAAAGTAAAACCATCAAATTTACTTTTTCAGAAAAAGATTTTTTACAAACCAATTTAGAGGGTAAAAAAACGTGGATGAAGGGTGACTACAAACTAATAATTTCAAATGCCTTACCTAGCAAAAGAAGTATTGATCTGGGTTCATCAAAACCTATAGAGGTTTCAATTAAATTAAAATAAATTTCAAAATGAGTACAAAAATTTCAAAAATAGAAACACGCTTATTTACAGTCCCATTACCAGAAGTAATGTCTGATGCCAAACATGGCGATCATTACCATTTCGAATTAGTAACCGTTACTATAACTTTAGAAGATGGCAGTCAAGGTACTGGCTATACATATACTGGCGGGAAAGGCGGATTTGCAATAAAAGCAATGATTGAACACGACTTTACAAACGTTTTAATGGGTAAAGATGGAACTAATATTGATGAAATATACGATTTTTTAGAATGGCATATACACTATGTAGGTCGTGGTGGAATTGCTTCTTTTGCTATTTCAGCAGTTGACATTGCCTTATGGGATATTCGTTGTAAAAAATTAGACCAACCTCTTTGGAAAGTTGCCGGTGGAGCCAATAATACGTGTAAAGCATATTGTGGTGGTATAGATTTAATGTTTCCAATTGAGAAGTTGCTAAACAATATGAAAGGCTACCTTGAAAAAGGTTTTAACGCTGTAAAAATTAAAATTGGTCGTGAAAATTTACAAGAAGATTTAGATCGAATTAAAGCAGTTAGAGAATACATTGGCCCAAACGTAACTTTTATGGTAGATGCTAATTATTCTATGACCATTGAAAAAGCCATTAAAGCTATTGAAGGATTTAAACAATATGATATCGCTTGGTTTGAAGAACCAATTATTCCAGATAACTATAAAGGTTTTGGGGAGATTGCTGATCAAACAGGATTCCCTTTAGCAATGGGAGAAAATTTACATACAATTCACGAATTTGAATATGCAATGGATCAGGCAAAATTATCTTTTATACAACCAGATGCTTCAAATTGCGGAGGTATAACAGGCTGGTTAGCTGCTGCAAAATTAGCTGCTAAAAATGGTATACCAGCGTGCTCACATGGAATGCAAGAATTGCACGTAAGTTTAGTCTCAGCACAACCTAATTCAGGCTGGTTAGAAGTTCATAGCTTTCCTATTGACAAGTATACAACAAGACCTTTAGTGGTTGAGAATTATAGAGCTGTAGCCCCTGATTACCCTGGAACTGGCGTAATTTTCAATTGGGAAAAATTAGCGCCATACGAAGAGATATAAAATAATGTAAACCAAACATGAACCTATACAATGAGCATAAATAAATCAAAATTCGGATCTTATCAAAATGAAAAAATTTATCTTTTTTCTTTAAAAAATAAAAATGGTATTGAATGTAAAATTACTAATTATGGAGCTACTATAACTTCTATAATAGTTCCAAATTCAAAAGGAGAAATAGAAAACATAGCTTGTGGCTTTGATGCACTTGAAAGCTATTTTGGAAAAGATTATATTGAGAACTCACCTTATTTTGGAAGTACTATTGGAAGGTACTGCTCTCAAATAAAGAATGCAAAATTTAGCTTAAACGGTAAAGAGTTTCAATTAAATACAAATTGTGGAGATAACAATTTACACGGTGGATCCATTGGTTTTGATAAAAGAATTTGGAAGGTAGAAATAGTGAGTAATAACAACTTAAAAATGTCTTTAGTTAGTAAAGATTTAGAAGAAGGTTTTCCTGGAAATGTTGAAGTTTCAGTATTATTTTCATTAACAGATGAAAATGAATTATCAATTGAATATACTGCAACTCCAGATCAAGATACACCATTATCTTTAACAAATCATACCTATTTTAATTTAGACGCTTTTTCTGATACTGTTGAAAATCATTTAGTTCAGGTACATACTTCAAAAAAACAAGAAATAGATGAAACTGGAGCAGGTACAGGTAAAATTTTATCTATTGAAGGAAAAGCTGACGATTTAAGAGAAGGTAAAAAAATTGGAACTGTACACAAAGCTATGGGAGATGGGTTTGAACATTTTTATGTTTTTGAAAATACAAATTTCGATTTAATAGAAGTAGCTAAAATATCTTCAGAAAAATCAGGAAGATCATTAACTGTTTCTTCAACAGAACCTTGCATGTTGTTATATACAGGAAAATACACTTCAGATAATCTAAAAAGAGAAAACGGAGAACAATATGGAAAATATAGAGGTTTTTGCTGTGAAACGCATCGATATCAAAATGGACCAAACATCCCGAATTCACCAAAATCGATAACCAAAGCTGGTGAAGAATTTAAAAGTTCTACCATTTTTAAATTTGAGTGGTAATAATTAATAAACCAAATTAATAACCTAAATATATAATTATGATTGGAATTTTATTGGCAATTTCAGCCGGAGCCATGTTAGGCTTTTGGGCAATGCCTGAGAAGTATATTAAAAACTATTCTTTTGAAAACGCTTGGGGGCTTTGTTACCTTTTTATGTTATGGATAATACCTAGCATTGTTGCATTTTTTATGATTGATGGTTTTAGTGAAGTTTTATCTGATATAGGTTCACCTGTATTATTAAAAATGTTAATACCAGGATTTTTATGGGGTATTGGTATGATGTTATGGGGAAAAGCTATTAACTATATTGGTATGTCATTAGGTTTCTCAATTTTTATAGGAACTATTATTGTTGTTGGTTCATTATTACCTTGGATATTATCTGGTTTACCTTCAGGTGAAGGAGCCATTGATTCTGGAAAAATTAGTACCATTTTAGTTGGAATAGTAATTATAACTGCCGGTATTGTTTTTAATGGTCGTGCTGGTATTTTACGAGCTGCTGCTGAGGGTGAAAAAGAGAGTTTAAAAGGAACTTCGATGTTAATGGGTATTATTATCGCAGTTGTTGGAGGTATTTTATGTACAGGATTTAACGTTGCTCTAGAAATTGGTATTGATGGGCAAGCTGCTAAAAATATTGTTGGAGATGCCGTTGTTGCACAAGGAAATTCAGAATGGTTGGGAGCAGTAGCAAATATGTTTATTGTATATGTTTCGGGTGGTGTATTTGTGGTCCCATTTTTTATTATAATGTTATCTAAAAAGAAATTATGGGGTGGATTTAAAGTGCCTGAAGCTGGGAAAAATATTTCTATGACAGGTTTAATGGCTGTATTAAACTTTACAGCATCTATTATTTTTGCATATTCATCGTTTGTTTTGGGAGAAGATGGAGGAACAATAGGTTATGCAATTTATAATACCTTATCTGTTGTTGTAGCTGTTGTAGCAGGAATTGTAACAAAAGAATGGGTAGGCTCTCCAACAAAAGCAAAGACTTCATTGTATTTGGGGTTAGCTTCTATGATTATTGGAGTGGTTGTAATTGCCTTAGGAAACGGAATGTAAAATATAGTAAGAATGAGAAATATTATTTTAAGTATAGTGTTTTTTATAACTGCATTAGTTGCTTATTCGCAACCGAGCACTATAAGTAACCATAATAAAAATAGTCAATTGATAACTAATTTAGATAGTTATAGGTGGAAAATGAAGATGATGCTTCCTGGTCAAGGAATTAAAGAAGGACTTCATAAATTACCGCCTGGCGATATTGAAACTTTAGTATGGAATCCTGCTAGAGTCCCTGGAGATGTTTATACAGATTTATGGAAAGCAGGAGTTATTGAAGATCCTTATTATGGAAGAAACAGTGTGAAATCTCAATGGGTAATGCAATACGAATGGTGGTATGCTACTCAGTTTAGGGTAAATCAAGACTTAACAGATAAAGTAGCTCGTTTAGATTTTCAATCTATAGATCACGAATGTGATATTTGGCTTAATGGCCATTATATTGGTAGTCATAAAGGTTCGTTTTCTTCCTTCTCATTTGATGTTAGTGAAGTAATTTTATCGAATGAACATTGGTTAAAAGCTACTAACATGTTGGTTATTCGTTTAGCACCACCACCACAAGTTAATGCAAATGTAGCAGGTCTAAAAACTCCTTGGTTTGGTGATTATTGGAGAGATTTAATTCCGTTTGGAATTACGGGATCTATAGATTTAATTTTTACTGGGAAGTCTAGAATTTTAGATGTTTATGCTAAACCAAATGTTGAAAATGAAAAGAAAGCTTCAGTTGTATTTGAAGTTGAAGTAGAGAATACTGAAAAAGTAGCAAAAGAAAAGAATTTTACAATTTCTTTTAAAGGTCAAAACTTTGAAAGTGAAGAACAAATTGTAAGATTTAAAAAAATTTTACAACCAGGGACACAAATAATAAAAAAAGAAATTGAAGTTGATAATCCACAACTTTGGTGGCCTTGGGATTTAGGGAAACCTAATTTATATGAGGCCAAAGTTTCTTTAGATGAAGGTAATATAAATCAAGATTTTAAAGAGATTACGTATGGTTTACGTAAGGTTGAAATGGATTGGAACCCAGGTTATACCAAAGATGAAGTTTCTTTTCCTAGAACAACAATGATTAATGGTAAGAAAATTTTTATACGTTCTGCTTGTTGGGGAGGACCACCTGATATTTTTGTTGGAAGAACTTCTGAAGAAAAGTATAAAAAGTTAATTACCTTAGCTAAAGAAGCAAATATGAATAACATTCGTATTTTTGGATGGCATCCACCTGAAATTCCATTATTCTACAAGCTTTGTAATGAAGCTGGAATTACAGTTTGGCAAGATATTATTCCTTTAGGAACAGGAAATATACCTAATGATCCTGAATTACTAGAACGTATCTATCAAGAAGGTGAAAATGTAATTAAAAATAGAAGAAATAATCCTTCATTAATAATGATGGAAGGAGGAGAAGAAATGTTATTAAGAGCAAGTGACCCTATGTACGCAAGAAATTTTCTAGAAACTTTAGGTGATAGATATCAAGGAATGGTAGAATTACCTTATGTTCCAGATTCTCCTTTGACTTGTGATGTTTCTCAAGAAGCTGGTTACAAACCAAAAGAAGCTGTCCATGCGTTGGATTATTTTTATCAAATGGGGAAATGGCCTATGGAAGAATGGATTAAAACATTAGATTTTCCAATAGTTCCAGAATTAGCAATTACTTCGGTTCCTAATGTAGAAAGTTTAAAAAAGTTTATTCCAGAAAACGAAATGTGGCCACCAGGACTAAGTTGGGGGTATCATTGGGCAGATTTGGATCGGTTAAGGATTCAAAATTTTGATACTTTTGGAGATGAAAAGAAAGGCTCTTTACAAGAATTTGTTAATGCTACCCAAGATGCTCAAGGAATAATCTTTCAATTGTCAATAGAACATTTTAGAAGAAATAAACCAAGAACAAGTGGAGTTGCATTATGCCATTTTATAACTTATTGGCCAGATATGAAATGGGGCTTAATTGATAATTATTTAAAACCAAAACGTTCTTTTAATTTTGTTAAGACTGCATATCAGCCAGTATTAATTAATTTAAATTTTAAAAAACGTAGATGGCTAAACTCTGAAACATTTAAAGGCGAATTTTGGATTGTAAATGATTTCTACAAACAATATAAAAATTGTAAGGTTGAATATTCAATTTTAGATGATAATAAAAAAGTTTTAAAAAAAGGATCATTTAAAGTAGATAAAATTCAAGAAAATAGTTCAAAACAATTTTTTGAAGTTGAAGCGAATGTTTTAAAAAAAGTGGAAAATAATTTTTATGTAACAATGGAACTTACCGATAAAAGTGGTGAAGTTTTATCATCAAATAATTATATGTTTTTAATAGGAAACCAAAAAAAGAATGCTGCGAAATTTAAAGAGATGGGTGAAGAAATTAGAGATAGAAATAGCGTGTATTCTTATGGTAACTATTTAAGATTTTTTAATCAATTTACAAGAGAAAATACAGAAGAATATGAAAGCAAAACAGATACTATTAAAACACGAGGTTTTTAAATTAACAAATATGAAAAGTAAAATACATTTATTTATTGCAGTTTTAGGGATTAGTTTAATTATTTCTTGTAATTGCAATACTAAAACGGAAAATTTAATGAAAGAAAAAAATATAGTAACAGATGAGCAACTAGATTTTTTAGGAATAACACACAAAGATAAATTAAGTGCAGCTTCTAAAAGAGCTCTAAAATGGCCAATGGATTTAGGAAATGAATGGTTTTTTGAATATAAAGTAGAAGATTTAAAAGGTGATTTAGCTTATGAAGAGGGTGTTGTAAGAAGAGATCCAAGCGCTATGATAAAACATGATGGAAAATATTATGTATGGTATAGTAAATCTGTAGGGCCAACAGATGGTTTTGCAGGTGATATTGAAACTAGTAAAGTCTTTCCTTGGGATAGATGTGACATTTGGTATGCAACTTCTGAAGATGGTATTACCTGGAAGGAAGAAGGAATTGCTGTGGCTCGAGGTGAAAAAGGTTCTTATGATGATCGTTCTGTATTTACCGTTGAAATAATGGAATGGGAAGGTGTTTATTATTTATGTTATCAAACAGTTGGAGGGCCTTACAATGTTAGAGTGAAAAATCAAGTTGGATTAGCTTGGTCTAATTCAATAAATGGACCTTGGACTAAAAGTGAAGAACCTATTTTAAGCCCGGCAAATAATGGTATTTGGAAAGGAGATAAACAGGATAGGTTTGCAGTAGAGAAAAAAGGAGATTTCGATAGTCATAAAGTACATGACCCTTGTATTTTACCTTACAAAGGAAAGTTTTACTTGTATTATAAAGGCGAACAAATGGGAGAGCAAATCACCTTTGGAGGTCGCCAAATTAGACATGGTGTTGCCATAGCAGATAATCCAAAAGGGCCTTATATAAAATCGGAATACAATCCAATTAGTAATAGTGGACATGAAATTTGTGTTTGGCCTTACAATGGTGGTATTGCTTCTTTAATTACAACTGATGGCCCTGAGAAAAATACTGTTCAATGGTCACCTGATGGAATTAATTTTGAAATTATGGGAGTTGTAAAAGGGGCTCCACACGCAATTGGTTTAAATAGAACTGTTGATAACGATAAAAACCCTACTGAAATATTAAGATGGGGATTAACACACGAATATAAATCATATGATTATCAGTATATACGGGGTTTTAAAACTTGGAATGTTATTAATCATAAAGCTAAAGGTGAATAAAAATGAAGTGTTAAGTTGTGTTTATTTAACTAGTTGAAAAATAATATAATAAATGCTTAAGTAAAATTGTTTTTTTAAGATTGATAAAAAAAATATAATGAAAAAAGTAGTAACATTTGGAGAAATCATGTTAAGATTAGCTCCACACGGATTTTTAAGATTTTCGCAAGCCAATGCATTTGATGTGATTTATGGAGGAGGAGAGTCTAATGTAGCAGTATCCTTAGCTAATTATGGTGTTCCAGTAGATTTTATAACGCGTTTACCAAAAAATGATATTGGAGAATGTGCTATGATGGAAATGCGAAAAAGAGGCGTAAACTGCGATAATATTATTTGGGGAGGCGATCGATTAGGAATTTATTTCTTAGAAACCGGTGCCGTAAATAGAGGAAGTAAAGTAGTTTATGATCGACAACATTCAGCAGTTGCAGAAATAGAACCAGGAATGGTAGATTGGGAAGCTGTATTTGAAGGTGCTGGTTGGTTTCACTGGACAGGTATTACACCAGCTATATCTCAAGGAGCAGCAGATGCGTGTTTAGAAGCTGTAAAAGTAGCTAGTAAATTAGGATTAACAATTTCTACGGATTTAAATTACCGTCAGAAATTATGGAAATATGGAGGAGATAGAGAGGCAATAATGACCGAATTAACTTCCTATTGTGATATTATTTTAGGAAATGAAGAAGATGCAGAAAAGCACTTTAACATTAAACCAGAAGGATTAGATATTACAACTCAAGGAGAACACGTTAAAGGAGAAGCATTTTTATCAGTTTGTGATCAAATGTTAAAAAAATTCCCAAGAGCTAAAAAAGTAATTACAACATTACGCGGATCCATTTCTGCATCACACAATACCTGGGCAGGAGTTTTATATGATGGTAAAACATTATTTGAATCACCTCAATACCAAATTACAGATATTGTAGATAGAGTTGGTGGAGGAGATTCATTTATGGGAGGTTTAATTTATGGTTTGTTAGAATATGAAGGAGATGATCAAAAAGCCTTAGACTTTGCGGTTGCCGCATCATGTTTAAAACACACAATAAAAGGAGATGCAAACTTATCTACAATAGATGAGGTTAAAAAATTAATGAGTGGAGATGCTTCAGGTAGAGTCGCAAGATAATACTATATAGTAATATTTATGTTTGGTAATAGGAAAGTTGGTTTACATCCATCAAATCAGCTTTCCTTAACTTATTGATTAAATAAAAATCCATAAAAAATAAACAATGGCACAATTTACAAGAATAGAAGTAACAATAGCAATGAAAGAAACAGGGATGATTCCTTTGTTTTTTAATAGTGATATAGAATTAAGTAAAAAAGTATTAAAGGCTTGTTATGATGGTGGAGCACGTTTAATGGAATTTACAGCTCGTGGAGATTTTGCACACGAAGTTTTTGGAGAATTAACCAAATATGCAATAGCAGAATTACCGGGAATGATAATGGGTGTAGGATCAGTAACCGATGGAGCAGCAGCATCATTATATATGGCTTTGGGAGCGAATTTTATAGTTACTCCAGTATTACGTGAAGATATTGCAATTGCTTGTAATCGTCGTAAAGTTTTATGGTCGCCAGGCTGTGGAACATTAACAGAAATTGCAAAAGCTGAAGAGTTAGGTTGTGAAATTGTAAAACTATTTCCAGGAGATATCTACGGACCTCAATTTGTAAAAGGAATTAAAGGGCCTCAACCTTGGACAAGCATTATGCCTACAGGAGGAGTTTCTCCAACTAGAGAGAATTTAACAGGTTGGTTTAATGCAGGGGTAACCTGTGTTGGAATGGGTTCTCAATTAATTTCAAAAGAAATTATAGTAAAAGAAGATTACGAAGGATTAAAAGCTAAAGTTGAAGAAGCATTAGCACTAATTAAAGAAGTAAGAAAATAATCCAAATTTGATGATTTCTTATAAACTTTATAATTATAAAAAACTCAAGATTGATTTCAATTTTGAGTTTTTTAATTTAGGATATTAAATATAATTATTTTTTGAGATTTTAGTTATTAAAATTAACTGCTTTTAATCTATCTAAAACAACTGCTTGAATTTTTGGAATTACCTCTTTCATTAAGTATGGAGGATAAGCACCATCCAAATTCTTGCCAATTTCCTTATATAATTCTTTCATATAAGTAGTATGAACAATTGTGCCAACATTTAATTTAGCTACTCCCATGGTGATTGATTTCTGTATATCTTCATCAGGAATACCTGTACCGCCGTGTAAAACTAAAGGAACTTTTACAGCTTTAGCAATTTCAGTTAATCTATCAAAGTGTATTTGAGGTGTGATTGGAGTAAATCCGTGTGAAGTTCCAATTCCAACAGCCATAATATGTGGGTTTGCTTCTTCAACAATTGCTTTAACATCTGATACACTTGCTAAAAAGTCAGCATCAGATTTTACAACAACATCACGTCCCATAATTTTACCTATTTCAGCTTCAACCAAAACACCTGCAGACTCTGCATAACGCACTACTTCTTTTGTCATTGCAATGTTCTCTTTTAAGCTTTTTTGTGACCCATCAATCATTACAGAGTCATAACCATCATCAATGGCTTTTTTACACATATCTACAGAAATACTATGGTCTAAATGCAAATAAATTGGTTGTTTTGTGTAAGGTTGAATTCCGTCTACCATTTTTCTACATAATAGACTTGAATTTAAATCAACAACTGGAGGGTAGGTCATTGCCATAACAGGGCAACTAGCCTCTTCTGCTGCTAATGCAACAGCTTTTAAGTCATATATGTCATTTACATTAAATCCAATAATACATTTTTGCTGTGCTCTGTAACTGTTTAATAGTTGGATTAAATCTGGATTTTTCATTTTTTTAATATTTTATGTTAGTAGTTTAATTTTTTTTGAATACTTCTTCCTGTTGTTGTTGCTTTTATAAAGTCTAAATTTTCAATATCAGACCAATGATTAAATTCTTGTAAATCCTCTTGAATATGTCCACGACCAATAATCCAATGGTGGTCTAAACCTTTACTTAAAATAGTTCCAACTACTGCGGATGCTTTTACATTTTTTGGAGAAACTTCTCCATATGCTCCTCTAAAACGCATTGGAGAATCAACTATTTCTCCTTCAAAAGAAAGCATACTTGATGCGTGTGGATATTGATATTTTGCAATTGTAATTGCTCCTTTTTCTAAAAGAAATTCTAATAGCATTCCGTAAGATTGATCTTCATCATAATTATCTAAAATACTATGATTTCTTATTTCAAAACTAGTTCCTTTGCGTAATAATTTTGTTGCCGAACCTCCGCAATGCCACATTCCTAGTTTATTTTCATCTGTATTTAAAATAGATAAATCAGTAAGGGTTGGTAGAGCATTTCCATTACTAACCTCATTCATAGTGATCATTGTAAGTAAACCTCCCATATCAGATTCATCTGCGACTGGAATTCCTAAATCTTGCACCAAAGCACCAGCACCATCACCTGCAATTTGGTAATTGTCAAATAATTCTGGCCAGTTTTTTAAGGCTACACCTAAATATTCTCCTTGTCGAGCATAATCTGCAATTGCTAAACTAAAACGAATTGATAAATACAATTCTCGGTCACTTACTTTATGAAATTTACACTTTTTAGAGTTAATTAATTTTTGTACAATATTATTAATATCTTCTTTTTTAAATTTCTCACCATGTTTCCAAATAGTTTCAATATCCACTCGTTCAACACCTAAGCCAAAATGTTTAGAAATTGAGATTTCATTTAACTCACAATCGTAAAAACCAGGAACACGCATACCACCAATCATAAGCATATTTGAATGTTGCATTCTTTTTTTTGCACTAACAACACGGATAAACTTGTCTAAAACGGTATCTAATTGTTTGGTTTTTGGAGCGTTTAAAACCCAAGAGTATTTAATTTCTAAAGAATTTAGTATGTTCAATAAGAAGTTTTGTCCACACAACCTGTTGGCTGTTAATCGTCCACCGGTTACTTCATCGTGAGACCAACTTAATAAAGGTATTTTATTCTCACTTAGCCAATTACCTAAAGCTAAAGCCAGGTCTCCAGAAATATATGAGGCCTGATAAATAATTAAACCACTCATACCTTCCGTATTAAATTTGTTTAATACTTTTAATAGTTCTTTTTTTGTTTGAAGTGGTTCATCTAATGCTAATAATTGATTTTGAGAGTTAAAAACACTTTTAGTTTGCTCAATTGCTTCAGTATAAGATTTTTTTGCTTTTGCCCAATCAAAATGCAATTCAAAACCAATTCCAATTAGGCCAATTTTAATATTTTGTTTTATTGGAGCCTTGCAGATAAGTTTCTCCATTTCTTCTGCAACTATACCTTTTCGTTTCAAAATATCTAAATTTAAATTTATTACTGATTGTTTTAAAGTTTCTGTTTCCATAATTTTATTTTTTTAATATTATTTGTTGAATTTCATTGTTATTTGGGAAGTAACTTCTGCCTCCAAAATGAGTTGCAATTATAGATGCGTATGTAGAGGCATATTCCATACGTTCTGTTAAGTTCTTACCTTTTAATAAGGCAGCGGCATAAGCGCCATGAAAAGCATCTCCACAACCTGTAGTGTCAACAACTTTTACAGAAAAAGCAGGCTGATGAATTATTTTTTCATTTTCTAATGCCCAACTGCCATTTGCTCCATCAGTAATAACTAATTGTCCTTTGGTAAGAGAATTTAATTTTTTTAAGCATGCTTTAGGAGTATCTAATTCAGCAATCATTTGAGCACCTTCTAGAGGTAAAATTATATGACTTCCTAATGAAATCATTTCTTTTAATATAGTAAGGTCACCAGCTTCAATATCCAAAACTGAAGGAATATTGTATTTGTTTGCTATTTTTAAAAGTTCTAAATTTCCAATAACATCATAACCATCAACCAATAATAATTTACTGTTTTTTATCCAATCTTCATTAATATCTTTTGGTTGAAGCGGTTTGTAATTAGTTGTTGAATAAAATACAGTACGATCTCCATTTTTAGAATTTACCTCAACTACTGCAATTGCAGGTTGAAAATCTTCATTATCAATTAGTAAAGAGGTGTCAACACCACATTTTTTTAACTCTTCATTGGCAATTAAGCTTAGCGTATTTGAAGCTTTGTACCCTAAAAAGGCAGTTTTTAAATTATTTTTAGCAAGAACACAAGCGGCATTACCAGCAGGAGCACCGCCTTGGATAATTATCTTTGAAACTTCGTGTTTTGTACCTGACTTTATTCTTTCAGGAACCTTAGATAAAATATCTACAACCATCATTCCTGATACTATTACATCAAATTGCATTTTTATTACTTTAATATTATAATGTAAAAGTAAAGCAGTAAGTTAAAGTTTATTAAATACACAATTGGCCATAAAGTGTACTGTTTTTCCATATATTTGTTTTAATTAACTTATTAATATGAAAATATATACATAATGAAGGCTGTTTTTGAACCAATTTCCAGTTCTTTAAATAATTCATTCCATTATAGAGTATTTGAAAAATTAGAGTTTGAAACTCCTTGGCACTATCATCCTGAATGGGAATTAACCTATATAATTGAAAGTACAGGTGTTAGAAGCGTTGGAAACTCTATACAGACATATCAACCTGGTGAGTTAGTTTTATTAGGTCCAAATTTACCACATTGTTGGAAAACAAATAAAACAACACAGCAACTTGCCAAGTCTACAGTAATTCAATTTACAAATGATTTTTTAGGTAATGGTTGGATAGAAAAAGATGAATTTTCTTTAATTAAAAAAATGCTTAATCAAAGTAATTATGGTTTAGTATTTAATAAAAGAATATCTGTTTCTATAGGAGAAAGAATGGTTCTAATGAAAAAAATGTTACCAATACATAGATTAATAGAAACTATAAAAATACTTCACGATCTTTCTTTAGAACAAAGCCAAATATTAAGTTTAGGAGCTCGTTTTGATGTTAATACTGTTGTTTCTGATAGAATAAAAAAAATAATTGATTTTGTAGGGAATAATTATCAATCAAAAATTGAATCTTCTCAATTAGGAGATTTAGTATTTATGACACCAGTTTCGTTTTCAAAATTTTTTAAAAAAACATTTAAAAAAACATTTACATCTTATTTAAATGAATATCGTGTAAGTAAAGCTTGTGAATTACTTAAAGAATCAGAAATTTCTATTGAACAAATTGCTTTTGAAACTGGGTATTCTAATTTATCATTTTTCCATAGACAGTTTAAACTATTTACAAAGTTAACACCAGCTCAGTATAGAGCCATGTTTTTTAAATAAAGCAATTTATTTTGTGTTCATGTTTACACCTTATTATATAAATAGCTTGGTTAATAAGGAAAAATAATACACTTTATGGTTGAAATTGTGTTTTACATATTATTTAATTGATTCGTAATTTTGAAGGTAATTAATTGAAATTAATGTATTTATGTTTTTGTGACCAGTTTTAATTAGTGATTAAAATAAAATTATTAATTAAACCTATAATAGTATGTTACCGTATACGCAAAAAATCCAAAAATTTTTTAGTCAGCAACCAATTCCATATTTTATAAATGGGAACTAAGTACTTCTAAAATTGAAAATTCTGCAGATCAATCTATTTTAACTAAAGTGTCAAAACCAACAGCAAATGAAGCAGTTGAAGCTATTGAAGTAGCAGGTGATGCATTTCAATCTTGGAAGAATATTAGTATTAAAGAACGCTCTGGGATATTAAATAAATTTGCTGTTTTGTGTGAAAGAGACGCTGAAGAGTTAGCACAATTAGAAGCGTTAGATGTGGGTAAATCTATTCAAAATGTAAGAGGGTTTGACGTACCTTTTGGTATTGATTGTTTACGATATTATAATAATTTAATCAAAGAGGAAACATTTGAAAAAGACTTAAACCTTGAAGGAATGAATAGTAGTAAATCTGTAAGACTTCCTTATGGAGTAATAAATATAATTCCAGGAAGTGGTTCAGAGATAGGAAATGTTTTAACCTTGCATCCAAAAGTTAAATGTGTGTCATTTACAGGGTCTTCACGAGTAGGTAAAATAATTGGTTAAAATTGTAGGTTTAACTTAAAACCTGTAAAATTAGAATTAGGAGTAAAAGGCGCCCTTGTTGTTTTTGAAGATGCTGATATTGATGCAACAGCTGAAGGATTAGCAACTACAATTACACTAAATACAGAGCAAGTTTGCTGCACTGCAACACGTTGGATTATTCAAGAATCAATAGCAGATGAATATATTGAAAAAGTAAAATCTCAATTGCAAAAAACAGTTGTTTCTGCAGGTATGAATGAAGAAAGTGAGATGGACTTGTAGTAAGTGAAAATCAGTTAAATAGTATTTTAGAGTAGTTTTAAAGTTCAAATTGTAGGAGATGACTTGTTTACAACAAACATTAATAGAATTAAACAAGGAATTGAAGAAAAATTGGCAAATTCTGTACTGATTAAATTAAACCAAATAGGAACCGTCACAGAAACTTTAAAAGCAATTAAGCTAATCTAAAATGCTGGTTGGTTACCTGTTGCATCTGCACGTTCTGGAGAAACAGAAGATGTTTTTATATCATATTTAACTGTAGCAATAAATGCAGGGCAATTAAAAGTTGGTTCTTTTGCTAGAAGTGAAAGAATGATTAAATGGAATGAGAATATAAGATTTCAAAGAAGTCTTGGAGAAAAAGCATCATTTATTGGTGGTTCAATTTATAACCGAATATTTAATAAAAAAGTACTCTTATAAATAAATTGCATTTAAATACTCCGGTTTAAAATTCAATATGAAGTTGACTTTAATAATTTTATTTTAAATCGAAAACAAGATATAGAATAGATATTTATAAGCGAGACAAGAACTTGTTGAGTTTTTGTCTAGCAAATATTGGGTACTTTAAAAAGATCTCCTTTTATATTATTCAAAATTAGTTTAAAAATTAGATTCGTTCAGTTTTTATCCAGATAGAATTACGTTATAACAAAAGCTATTTGAACTATTTTCCTCTAATTTTGAAGTTGTATAATTATTAATTTCAAATTAAATGGTCTTTGATTATTTATTAAACCAACAGCTCATGAAAAAAAATTTACTTTTAATTTTAGTCGTAATAACTTTTAATATTTCAGCTCAAACTACAATGCCCTCTTTTAGAGATGCAAAAATTATATCTAAGAAAATAGTTATTGAACCTTCAACACCAGTAACAATAAATTACACAATAAGCGGTAGTTTAACAAAAAAAATTATTTTAAATATTACCAACTCTGGAGAATATGCAGGTTTAAGTGTTTTTGTTAATGGTGAACTTTTAATGGATGACTTTAATATTCCAACAAAAGGGAAGCAAAAAATAACAAGTCTGATAACTTTTAAAAAATTAGGTAAAGTGAAAATTAAATTTCAATCACTTGATGAAACATTAACGATTAATAACATTTATTTTGAAGATCTTCCTAAATTAAATTTACCAGTTTTTAAAGATATTACTGTAAAAGCAGGAATGGATAAAGTAAGTTCTATTAAATATGGAGGCCCCTCAATTGCGGATATTGATAATGATGGTGATTATGATTTTATTGTAAACAATCATAATGCTGAAACTAGTAAACTATACTGGAATAATGGTGATGGAACCGTTACAAAACATTACCAAGATTTATCAAGATGGTTTAAACACGATTTGCATGGTACATCTCTTGGAGATTTTGACAATGATGGAGATCTTGATCTTGTTTTAGAACAAGGAGGAGGTAATGGAACAAATCCTTCAACACTTAATTTTTATTTGAATGATAATAATAAACTTATTCTATATACTGGTGATGTTGGAATTGATAAAGGTGCTAGAGGTCGTAGTTCTAGATGGGTAGATATGGATTTAGATGGAGATCTTGATTTAATTATTGTTAATGAGTCTAGTCTTAAATTCGACAAGCCTCAACACTTTTTTTATGAAAACAACGGTAATGCTACTTTTAAATACAGATCTGTAAAAGGAATTGAAGATGTTGAAGAATCACGTGTTTTAGTCACAGATTTTAATAATGATATGATTGATGATCTTATTTTTTACGGTTCTTTGTCTTTTTGGAAAGGGAATGGAGATTTTACCTATACCAATGTAACAAATCTTGTTCCAGAGAATATTCAGTCATTGACACAGATTATGGCTGTAACTGATATTGATATTGATAATGATGGTGATTTAGATCTTTATTTGGCTCGTGGATTACTTTTTGAACATGGCGAAGGTGAAGCTCCTTCATTAGATTTTAACCCAATAACTAAAGAATTAGCTCTAAAAACTAGAGGCTATAAAGGGGAGGATGCATTTGATTTTACATCAGAAGGATTTATAAAATTACATAAATATTATTATTTAGAGCAAGGTTCTTTGTTAGGTAAAGATTATCCTATTTTTATGGGTGAAAATAAAACGCGTAAAATTGTAAAATCGGGTGAAGAATTAGTCATTTATCCAAAAATAGCAGAAGGTTGGCCAAAAGATATTTCAGAAAATGGTTTTTATATTGGATATTTAGGTAATTCAAAATGGAGGGTTATCCTGGTTCGCGATGATAATTTCTTTTGGCAATATAGATTTAGTCTTTCAAATATATCGAGTGTAACTCCAAAATTCACTCCGCATAATAGAAATCATTCAGATATTTTATTACGAAATGATGGTAATAAATTTATTGACGTTTCAAAAGAATGGAAGCTTCCTAGAGGAGGAAATTCACTTGGTGTTACTACTGGAGATTTTAATAACGATAGTTACCAAGATCTTTTTGTATATAGATGGGGTAGAGTTGGAGCAAGAGTATCAGATTATATGCTTTTAAACACAGGAAAGAATTCATTTGAAACAACAACAATGCATGGAGCAAACGATGTTGGTGGCCCCGGTAATGGAGATATGGGGCAGGCATTTGATTTTGATTTGGATGGTAAACTAGATTTATTAAATGGAAGTGAAGGTGGAGAATGGTATTTGTATAGCAATGAAACAGTAACACAAGGTAATTTTGTTTTAGTAAGAGTAGGTTATGCTCCAAAATCAAACGTAGATCCTATTTCGGCTGAAGTAATTGTAAATACAGCTAATAACGAATATAGAAAACGTGTAGGATCCTCAGGAGAAGTTTTTTCTCAAAGTTTAATGAATATTATTCATTTTGGGCTTGGAAATGAAAATAAAATAGAACGTATTAAAATAATATGGAGAAACGGGGAAACTATTGAATTTAAAAACAAAGATGCTAACGTAATTTACGATACTGATAAAATTGATCCCAAAAGTATTTCTATTGAACCTTTAACTATTAGAAAAGGCTCAAAAATTGCCTTAAACCTTTCAGTTACACCTAAAAATGCTAATAGTAGTGCAAGCTGGTTAACTAGTGATGAATCTATCATATCTGTAGATGAAAGAGGAATTGCTGAGGCACATGGAGCTATCAATCGAACAGCCACAATTACAGCCACCAGCAAAGCGAATGGATTAATAGCAAAAAGAGATATTGAAATTGTAAAATGGACTCCAAAGCCAGTTACTTCAATTATCATTAATGCCGAAAAAACTAAACTTTATACAGGTCAAAGTGCTAAATTAACAGCAATAATTTTACCCGAAAATGCAGATAATTCAGAACTTACTTGGGAATCAAATAATTCAAATGTTTTAACAGTTGATAATAAAGGAATTGTTAAAGCCAAAACACCTGGAACGGCTATAATTAGAGCCGCTACAGCTGATAATTCTGTGTTTTCAGAAATTAAAATTAAAATAGAACCATTTGTAGCTCCTTATATTAAGATTGTAAATAAAGCTGAAATTAAAAAACAACCACTTAAAATTGGAAATAATTTAAAAGTATCTGTAATATATAATGCTGGTTCTGAAAATCGCATTATTTCAGCTGATGAAGGAGGTATACGATTTTGGTTAAGACATTTTAAAAGTAAATGGATTCCAGTAAAAGATGTTGTGTTAACGGATAAGGAGGTATTGTATACCGAATCTGGAACTGCAACAAAGACTTTTTCGTTAAGAGGGCTTGTACCTTCAAAAAAACTGCCTAAAGGACATTTTTATCAGTTGCGTGTTACTTTTACAGCTAGTAATGGAGAGATGTATAGTGATGATATATTGCCTTTAGAAATTGAGGTAAATTAATAATATTTTAAACATTAACACTAAAAAATCTTCTGGTTCTATTCTAATACTTTTATAAGTTTAGAAGTGGGCAGAAGATTTTTTATACAAGAAAATACGAAATTGCTTAATATACAGTATGTATTTTTAATAATTAATTTGAATTTTTAACTTGCTGGTATTGATTACTATGTGGAAATACTTTTATTAATGTATTTAAAACATTTTCAGCTTTAGTAGAATCTCCTTTATTTTTATAAATAGAATAAGCTAAAGTCAATAGCTGTTCATTGTTCGGATATTCCTTTAAAGCTTCTGTAATAGTTTTAATTGCTTCTTTTTCTTTACCTGAATCATTTTGCATTACAGCATAATAGTAGTGGTTTTGAGCATCATTTTTAACTATAGACTTGGCAGTTTCTAATGTTTTAAAAGCCTTTGTTTTATCACCTATTCTAATATATGCAAAAGCCAATGCTTGATATGCCATTGAAAAGGTTTTATCTATTGCTATAACCTCTTTTAATAACGAAATGCATTCCTCATTTTTACCTTGCATTCTTTTTAAGTCTGCATAGTTAACTTTTACAATTAAATTTAAGGTATCTAATGCTACTGCTTTTTTAAAATAATCTTCAGCCTGATCTAATTTTCCTAAACCTATTGCTGCAACACCTATAGATGATAATCCTAAAGAGCGATCTTGCCAATATAATAATTGATTGATATATTCTTTTCTTGCTTTATCAACAGCTTGTTTTTGTTCTGTAGGTAAATTTGTTGTAGGGACGTCATAAATTAAGCTATTAGCCATATGTCTAACACCATAAACGGTATCATTAGCTAAAGGTAAAGCATATTTATATTGTTGTTGTTTAGATAGATTTCTTAAAGATTCCAATCCAGCTCTTCTTACCACAGGACTTGTAGATGCTAGTGCCATTTTTAAATTTTCAAAAGCTAAAGGGTTATTGTTAAAATCTTGAAATCTAATTGCAGTACCAACTACAATATTTGCCATATCTTTATCATTTATAACTTTATTTAAGTCGGATTGTGCATCTTGTTTATTTGTTCTTATATTATGAAAAGCAAAGCCATAATGTGGTATGGTATCATATTTATTGCCATACCAATTTTTAAATTCCTTCGCAGCCCACTCATTCGACTTATCTGTATGACAATTATTACAAGCATTTACAGCTCCTGTTTTTACACTAATATCAGGTCTTGGAATTCGCATACTGTGGTCTGAACGAGGATCAACTACCATTATAGTAATTTTTGGTAAATGGCAACTTACACAGCTTGCTCCAGTTCCGTTTTCATCATGTTTATGGTGTTCTCTGGTTTTGTATTTAGTAGGCATATGACATTGAAAACAAACATTTTCTTTGCCTCCTTTTAACTCTCCACTATGTACATTATGACAATCTTTACAAGTAACACCTTTTGCGTACATTTTACTTTGTAGGAAAGAGCCATATACGTAATCTTCATCATTGTTAGTACCATCATCATTATATAAAGGATAATCTAAATAAGCTACCTGGTGTGTATGTTCAAGCACTTTTCCAAAGGTAAATTCATCTGTTAGTTGAGCTCTTCTTGAATGACAACGACCACACCATTCTACTTGCATATTTGAAGTTCTAGGTTTTGAACGCGAAACTTTTGCTGTCTCAGGATCTATAATCCATCTGCTAGGATCTCTATCCATTATATCGAAAACAAATCCCATGTTCTCTACATTTTGAAGGGTATCTTTTGCCCATTTTTCGTGTAGATCACCTGGTCCGTGACAAGCTTCACAAGAAACATTTATTTCATCAAAAGTTGTATTGTAAGCTTGTGTATCTGGATTGTAATTTTTTTTAACATTGGTTGAATGGCATTCGGCACACATATAATTCCAATTTTGTAAAGCTCTTCCCCAATTTAGTTCGTCGTGTGAAGCTATAAACTCATCAGGGTATAAGTGCTGCCATTTTTGACCACCATCTTCTTTTGAACGTGAATCCCAAAATGGAGTGAGTACTTGTAGATTACCCTTAGGAAATATAACTAAGTATTGTTGTAAAGGGTAAACTCCAAAGGTATATTTTACTTCAAAATCAGCATATTTTCCGTCAGGTCCTTGGGTATTGACTATAAACAAGCTGTCTTTTTTATAAAAAGTACTTGTTACACCATAAATTGTATATTTAGTATTATTAAAATCACCCAAAACAGTGCTGTCTGTTGGTATTTGCATAGCTAGTTGATGGTCTGACCCCATCCATTCATTGTATTCAGTTTTGTGACATTCTAGGCAGTTTTTAGAGCCTATAAAACCTTCATCATGTTTGTGATTGTTTAATGCAATTTGAAGAGGGGAGTATTCATTTTCTTTTTTTGAGTTACAAGAAATAAAAATAAAACTTAGAATTAAAATTGAATATTTAAATAATAAGTAATTTAGTTCGGATGAATTTACTTTTGTATTCATTTTAATAAAATATTAAATGTAATATTTACGTTTTAAAAAGCTAATTTAAGCAAAATTGATGTAAATAATTGTGTTTTAGTTTTTAATTTTAATTGAAATATTTCATTAGAAATAAGATAATTAAAATTTTGAAAGTGAAATTTTATACTTTATGTTAAGTTGCAATAAATTTTAAAGGGTTGTTTAATTAGAAATTGAAAATAAATAACATAAAAATTTATACTTTTGTAAAATCACAAATATTTTAATGAAATTTTTGATTATTTCTAAATGTTAAAGAAAAGTTACTTACTAATAATTCTAATTTTACTTTATAATAATGGGGTGTTTTCACAGGAAGAAACCCTTAAATATTCTGAGAAATTAAGTATTTCTAATGGTTTAGCTCATAATGGGGTAACTTCAATTTTAGAAGATTCTAGAGGGTTTTTATGGTTTGGTACCTATGATGGCATAAATAGGTATGATGGATATGAAGTAAAAACATATAAAAATACGATAGACCAGAATATTTTAACAAGTAATAGAGTTAGAGCAATTAGTGAGGATAAAAAAGGAAACTTATGGTTTGGAACTGATGAAGGAATTTCAATTTATGACGAATCTCAGGAAAATTTTGAAAAAATTTATTCAAATCAACTTTTAGGTAAAAATAGTAGTGGGCCTATTGTTAGAAATATTCTAATTGATGAAGTAGGAGGTTCAATAATTTGTGCTACTGAGGGGGCTGGTATTGTTGTGTTTAATGAAGATTATACTGTTTCAGGTCAATACATTCCTTCTGGAGAAAATTTTGAGAATAATATTCTGTTTTATAAAGGTATAAAGTTAAATAATTCCAACTATATTTTTACAACTTCAAGCGGTTTAATTCATTTTAACTTAACAAGTAGAGAGTTTAGTAGAGTATTAAATGATGAAATAGATTATTGTAACTCTGTAATTAAATTAGATAGAGAAACCTTATTAATTACCCTTTTAAATGGGGTGGCATGTGTAGATTATGAATTCAAAAATAATAGATTTAGTTATAAACTAGTTTATAAAACTCTAGAGAATTATCAATTTAATAGTCTATTAGTTGATCCTTTACAAAAATTGTGGTTAGGTACACTTAATGATGGTTTAATTAAAATTGATAATGTTAATTCTTTAATGAATGAAACTCCTTTTAAAATTAAGACATTTAAGGATGACTTGAAAATTTTAAGAATGAGTTTTATAGTTGCTACTAAAAACAATAATTGTTGGGCAGCAACTTTTAATAAAGGTTTATATAAATTTAATATAAACCAAAATCCTTTTAAACATTATAATATTAAAATGGGGCATAAACATGGTTTGCTAACAAATAGTGTAACGCATGTGGCTCCAATAGATAATGATAGAGTTTATCTAACAGCTAGTTTTGGTGGTCTGGCTTTATTTAATACTAAAACAGAAAAGTTTGAAAAAGTTCCTTTAAAAATATCAAAGCAACAATTGTTAAACATAACTTCTGTATTTGTAGATTCAAAAAAAAATATTTGGTTTAGAAGTGGTAAGGAGAAGATTTTATATAGAATTAAAGATGGAACATCTTCATTAGAAAAAGTAATTTTAGAAAATCTTTCAATAACAGATCTTATTGGTGTTCGTTCTTTCACGGAAGATAAATATGGAAATATTTGGATAGGATTAAATAATGATGTTTATAAAATATCACTTGATAAAATAAATAATATCAAAAATGTTGTATCACTAAATAAAAACGTGTTATTTAAAGATAAAAAGTTATCACTTGCACGTTATATATATGCCGATCCAATTTATAATTATATATGGATAGGTGCTGATTCTGATGGTTTATTTAGAATTAGTTATAAAGAAAATGACAAGATTGAAGATTTAAAGATTGATAGGTATGTTAAGGATGATAAAAACCCATTATCAATTTCAAGTAATTTTGTAACTTCTATTATACGTTTACCTAATGAAGAACTTTGGGTTGGAACTGAAGGAGGAGGAGTTTGTAAAGTTTTAAATAGTAATAGCAATCCCGAATTTATTTCTTATACAGAAAAAGATGGTTTATCTAACAATGTTGTAAAAAGTATTTTATATGATGATGACTATAATCTATGGATTTCAACAAATATAGGACTTAATAAATACAATGTAAAAGATGCAAGTTTTAGACGATTTAATGATTCTGATGGGTTGCCTTTTGAAGATTTTTGGTTTGCAGCGAGTAGATTAGAAAATGGTAATATGTTGTTTTCAGGTTTAGATGGATTTTGTTATATAAATCCTAAAAATATAGAAAATGACGAAAAACTTCCTAAATTAGAATTTGAAAACTTTAAGTTATTCAATAAAATAATTTTACCCGGAGATACTGTTAATAATAGAGTTTTATTTAAAAATCATTTAACTAATTCTAAAGTAATTGAATTAAAGTATAATGAGAATGTTTTTTCTTTAGATTTAACAAGTCTACATTTTTCTAATCCCGAAAATCATAAATTAAGATATAAATTAACACCTATAAATGAAGAATGGATTGAGGTGCCTTCAAGTCAAAAAACAATTTATTACAACGGACTTCAACCTGGACCTTATGAATTAAATGTTATGGCCTCAAATTCATTAAATGAGTGGACTGAGCCAAAGAAATTGAAAATTATAATTACACCACCATTTTGGAAAACAACAAAGGCATATTTACTTTACACACTTTTAATAGGGTTAATTATATTTTTAGTAGTTAGAGTTATTTTAAAAATTCAATCGTTAAATTATAAAGTTCAAATAGAACAAATAGAAATTAATAATGTAAAAGAATTAAATAAAGCAAAGCTTCAATTTTTTTCTAATATATCACACGAAATAAAAACACCATTAACTTTAATATCTGGACCTATTTCAATTTTAATAAACCGTTTTAAAAATAATACAGATGTTAATGAAAAGTTAGAAATAGTTAAACGACAATCAAAAAAAATTTCACAATTGGTTGATCAAGTTCATGATTTTCAAAGGTCTGATGCAAATTTGCTGAAAATGCATTATTCAACGTTTTGTTTTGATACTTTTATTAACGAGTTACTTACAGATTTTAAATTTTTAGCAATTAATGACGATAAAAATCTTGAAGTTATAAGTGAATCAGATAAAATTTATGTGTCTGCCGATAAAGATAAGTTAGAAAAAATATTAAATAATTTATTAAACAACGCCTTTAAGTATACTAAAGCAAAGGATACCATTAAAATTGTCTATAAAAAAGAACAAAACAATTTAGTTTTAAAAGTTTGTGATACTGGTAGAGGAATTGATAAAGATGATATTGAACATATTTTTGAACGATTTTATCAATCTCAAAAAAAACACAGCACATATATTGGAGGCTCAGGTATAGGGTTAGCTTTTTCTAAACGTTTAGTAGATATGCATTATGGATATATTAAAGCAGAAAGCGAGTTAAATGAAGGAACAAAGTTTACAATGGTTTTGCCAATTGTACAAACCGAATTTAATGAATATCAAAAAGAAAAAGAACTTGAAATATTAACGGCAGAAAAAACATATACTCCAAATCAAAATTTTGAAAACGGTGTTGATATAAGTGGTATTGACGTTAACAGTGAATTTACTAATTCAAAAATATTTTTTGCAGAAGATAATAGCGACATGAGAAAGTTTGTTTCAGGTATACTTTCAAATTTTTTCCAAATAAAATCATTTGTTAACGGAAAAGAATGTATTGATGAAATGGAAAACGAATGGCCAGATGTTGTTATAAGTGATGTTTTAATGCCTGAAATGAACGGGTTTGATTTGTGTAAACGTATAAAATCTAATATTAAAACAAGTCATATTCCAGTAATATTATTAACGGCTAGTACTTCTATTGAAGATCAATTACATGGTTTAAAAGATGGGGCTGATTCATATATTAAAAAACCTTTTAATATTCAATATTTGATAACTAGAATTGAATCTATTCTTAAAAATAGAAAGCAACTTAGAGAACGCTATAAAATGGATTTTCCTTTAAGTATAGATAGGGATGAAACCAATTCTAAAGATGAAGTTTTTCTTGAAAAATTATATAGTTTAATAAAAGAAAATTTAGATAATCAAAATTTAGATTTAAATAGTTTTGCTAAAGAACTGTATTTAAATAGAACTCATTTTTATCAAAAGGTAAAGGTGCTTACAAACCAAACACCTTTTGAATTACTTAAAAATTATAGATTAAAAAAAGCAGCTGAATTTTTATTACAAAAGAAAATTTCAGTAAATGAAGTTTATGTAATGACTGGTTTTAAAAGCCGCACGCATTTTACCAAACTCTTTAAAGAAAAATTTAATACAACTCCTGGTAAGTACGCAGCAGAAATTAAGAAAAAATTTAATTCGTAGTTGCTAAGTTAAACTTATTTACCTTAACAGACATATAAATAATTTAGAAATACATTATAAGAGGTATTTGTAACTAAGTTTGGTATTAAACTTAAAAAGCAACTATCTCTTAACTATATGCCTAAAAGCTTTTTTGTTTGGAATAGATATTGTTTAAACAAGTTTAAATAAGATAACAATAAATTTTAAGAAAGGTTTTAATGAAAAAACATAGAAAAACATTTAGTTCCTTAGTTGTATTTTGTACACTAATTTTAACATCGTTAAATGCACAGAATAAATTTACTTCAGTAAACACAAATAAGAGTGTTTATAGTATTGAAACAGACTACACAATTTTAAAAGTACGTCCGGCTAAAATCAATAAAAAACCTTATATAGTTGCCTCTAGTTTTGAAGGTACGTTAATAGGTGTTTCTTATGAAGGAAAAATACTTTGGGAAAATAAATTATCTGGATTTATGAACCATGATATATGGTGTGAAGATTTAACAGGAGATGGTAAAGATGAGGTTTTAGTTGCAAATGCTAATGGGACAATTTATTGTGTAAATTCAGAAGGAAAAACTTTATGGGAATTTAAAAAGAATGATGCACCAATGTATGCTGTTTCTGTTGTAAGTAAAGAAAATAAATCTTTTGTTGTAGCAGGTGGTTTTGATAAAAGTATATATTATATATCTTCAGAAGGAAAAGAAGTTAAAGAAATAAAATCTAAAACTTATTCAATTGAAAAACCTTGGAGTAAGTATAAAAAAGAAATGCCAGAAAGCAATGTTTCAACAGCTAACTTTATAAGATCTATTAAAAAAGAAGACGGAACAGAAGTATTAGTTGTTTTAGGAACTAACAACCATATGAATGTACCAGGGACTTTATATTTTTTTTATATTTTAGAGGATAAACCCTTTAAAAAAGTAAAAATTGAAGCACCTTTAGAGCTTAAAAAGAAAATTAGAATTAGACCTTTAGGTGATTTTAAATCTGCAGATATAAATAATGATGGAACTGAAGATGTTATTTTAGGGGCATCAGCTCACGCTAATGATTTGTTAGTTTCTACATATGATTTAGTAAATGATAAATTTAGTTTTCATAGAGTTTCTAAAATTAAATTTGGTTACGATATTGCACAAACAGTTATAATTAATCAGAATAATGAAACAACATATTTAACAAGGGCAGGAAGTCAGATTCATTTATATAAACCAAATTCAACAGAAAAGGAAGTTGAACGATTAGTTGGTACTTATGCATATAACGATATGTATAAAGATGAAATTACAGGAAATGTAATTTTAGCAAGTGCACAAAGTGGTGGAAATTGTATTCATATTATAAATACAGAGCAAAAAAAATGGAAAAAAGAATTTCAAAATCTAGCACCAAAAGGTAAAATATCTGAGATTATAAAGAATACAAATACAATAAGAAAATATTTAAAGAACTATAAAAAACCTTTAAATCAAAATACATCACAATCAGTTTATTTAATGACTGAAAGTGTTCCAGAAAGTGAGTTGACATTAAAAAATGAAATTGATAGAAAGTATAAAAATCCAATTTTTCTAAATTCTTTATTTATGAAAGAAGTAGAGAAATTTGATAGATCTTCATTTTTAAATGATAAATATAAAAAAGCTAGAGATAGAAGAAAAAAATATACACTAAGCCAAAATGAAGCAATAGATTATATTTCAAAAAGATTTAAAGACGAACCTGGAATAGCTTATTGGGCGGGTCATGGAAACGATCCATATATGTTTAGTATTAACACTACAAAAAGTGTTATAGATAATGCTAAAGGTAAAAAAACAGTATTAATTTATCCAGAAGTAGAAGATCACTCTAAAGAAAATTTGGATTTTTTAGTAAACGATTTAATTTATCCATTGGCAAAATATGCACAAGGTAAAAATGCAAATGTATTTTTGCGTTCTAAAAATATATTTTGGTTAGGATCTAACTACTTAGATTCTTGGTCTAGATTAATGTCGGGCGAATTTGCAGATGTTTTTGTGCCATCAATGGAGGAAACTACAGATAAATCTATGGAGCTAAGTTTTGCTGGTAGAATGGGTATGTGGGCAAGTGGAGCTGTAAATAGTTGGGGTACAAGAGCTGTACCAGATAATACTTCGTTTGATCGTTCAAGACAATTGGGTTACCAAAGATTACCAAATCACTTTTTACGAATGTTAATTTTTCACACATCAAATGGAGCACAATTCATTAATAATTTTCCTGTAAATCAAGAGTATATGAGTGTTTATTGGGAACTGATAGCAAAAGGAGCTTTATATGTTCCAAAACGAAATGAAATAGTTAGTATTTCACCAGTTCATTTAAGCATGAAAACCCCAGATCATCATTATTTAAATGATGGAGCTAATGTAAAGTGGACTGCTTTTTATGATCAAGAATTTGAAGAAAATAATCCGTTTGTATTTAGTAGGTTAAATGGTACTTGGCCAGGTGCACCAGTTACAGAATGGGATTTTTCTAGATATGCAGCAGGAGTTAAAGAAAGGAGGTTAAATTTTTTAGCACCTTATCAAAATGGATTGGTTTTAGTGACACCACCGCAAAAAGGTGTATTTGCTAAAAAAGATGTACCTAGAGGTAAAATGGTAAATAACTTACATCCACTGTATAAAAATATAATGAAAGAATATATTACAGACGGACGTAATTATTATTCCGCAGATGGAAAACAAACTTATAATGCTGATGAGTATTACAAAGTAATTAAAAATGATATAAAGCAAAGTGCTAAAAAACTGCCGATAACCGTTTCTGGAGATGTGGCTTGGGTAGTTGCACAAGTTTCGCCTAAACATTTAAGATTAACACTAATTGATAATGGCTATATAAATCCTAAAAATAGTACAGCAATTGTAAATTTTAATACAATTTCACCAATTAAAATAACAGATGTTTTAAGTGGTGAAGAATTTAAACAAATAAATTCAGCAACAAATATAGATATTCCATTGGGAGGATTTAGATTTATAGATGTAGAGTTGACTAATAAATTAGAGTGATAATAGCTTGTTTAATTAATTATTGAGAACTACATTTTATTTATTTTTAAGTACAAAAAAAATGAGTGTTATCGTAAATTTATTCAAGAATTATTAAAATATATTTTATATGAAAATTTTAAAAGCAGTACTATTAATTCTTTTTTTTGCAGCAATACCAAATGTGAAAGCACAAGATAAAGCTAAGGCAGAAAAAAAATTAAAATGGATGGATAAAGATAAAAATGGAGCTGTATCTTTAGAAGAAATGAAAATGTTTTACAAAGGTAAAACCAATAAAAAAGGCGGACCTATTAAAGTTGATTTAATGTTTTTGGGGCTTGATAAAAATAACGATGGAAAACTTGTTTTAGAAGAGCTTCAACAAAAAGTTGATTGGAAGTTGGCTAAACAAAAAAGCAAAGAGAAAAAATAGTGTATTTAATTATTTGAAGTTAATAAAAGCCGAAATGTTTATTTCGGCTTTTTAATGCATTATAGTGTAGACTATGTAATAATTGAGAAACTACATAACTTATGTACTGAAAAGAACAATTAATAAACGTGTAAATACATTAAAAGTTTCTCCTATTTCTAATTTTATTGCAATAGAAGATTATTAAGGTTTTTATGTATAAACTATTGTTTAATCATGGAATTAATTAAAGAATTGTAATTATATAGAGTAAATATATTTTAGATGAAAATAAAAGTTTTAAAAATTAGTTTTTTATTTTTTGCCGTTATTTTTAATAGTTGTAAAAATGTGTCTAAAGAACCTGAAACAGCAACATTAATTGAAAGACCAAATGTTATTTTATTTGTAGCTGATGATCACGGAACAGATGCTTTGGGTTGTTATGGAAATAAGGTAATTCAAACTCCAAATTTAGATAAATTGGCTTCCGAAGGAACGATTTTTAAAAATGCATATTGTACAAGTGCAAGTTGTGCGGCAAGTAGGTCGGTAATTTTAACAGGAAAGTTTGGACACGCAACAGGTTCTTATGGTCATGTGCACGATTACCATCATTTTAGTACCTATGATAATGTAAAATCTTTACCAGTTTTATTAGAAAATTCTGGGTACGAAACTGCCCGAATTGGAAAATACCACGTAGCACCGGAAAAAGTTTATCATTTTAATACGGTTTTGGAAGCAGATCCTAGAAATACAGTTGAAATGGCAGAACAGTGTGGAGGTGTTTTAAATTCAGATAAACCATTCTTTTTATATTTCTGTACTGATGATCCACATAGAGGACACCCTTTTGAACCAGACCCTTGGAATACCCCTAATAATTTTGGGAATAAGTCAGAAGGTTATAAAGGTGTTGAAACTATAGTGTATAATCCAGAAGATGTATTAGTTCCTAACTTTTTACCCGATACAAAAGAGAGTAGAGAAGAGATAGCTCAATACTATCAAAGTATTTCAAGAATTGATCAAGGTTTTGGTAAATTAATGAAAATGTTACAAGAATCTGGTAAAGCAAACAATACAATTGTAATGTATATTTCAGATAATGGAATGGCTTTTCCAGGAGCTAAAACAACAGTAAATGAACCAGGAATAAAATTACCGTGTATTATTAAAGATCCTACACATTCAACAAAAGGAATTATAAATAATGCAATGATTTCTTGGGTAGATTTAACACCCACCATTTTAGATATGGCTAAGGTTAAATATAAACCAGAAGATTTTCATGGAAAATCTTTTAAAAATATTATAGCAGAAAAAAAATCAGAAGAATGGAACGAGATTTACGCATCACATACATTTCATGAAATTACAATGTATTATCCAATGCGTGTAGTTAGAAGTGGTGATTATAAGTTAATTTGGAATATAGTTTGGCGTTTAGAATATCCATTTGCCTCAGATTTATGGGCTTCTTCAACATGGCAAAGTAATTATAGAGCTAAAGAAGAATATTTTGGTTCAAAAAAAGTAAAAGATTTTTTGTTTAGACCTGAGTTTGAGTTGTACAATTTAGCCGAAGATCCTGAAGAGTTGAACAATTTGGTGTTACAAAAAGATTATGAAAAAGAATTAGAAATTATGAAAACAAAAATGAAAGCATTTCAAATTAAAACAGAAGATCCTTGGTATATTATGTGGGGACACGATGCATCATTACAAGGGACAGGAGTAAATCTTTAAAAAAATAATAAATATAGAAAAGATGAAGAACACAATTTTAACATACCTTTCAATAATAGCTTTATTTATATCGTATCAAGCAAATGCAGTTGAAATAATTAATATAAAGCATGCTGATGGAGATATGGCATACGTAGTAAGAACAGCAATTGAAGAGGCTAAAGAGAAAGATATTAAGTTAGTTTTTGAAAAAGAAAATTATACATTTCATACAGATTATGCAATTGGTAAATATTTATACATAACCAATCATGGTAATGGATTTAAAAAAATAATTTTCAATTTTGAAGGGTTTAATTCTGTAGAAATTGAAGGAAATGGGGCTGAATTTATTTTTAGAGGTCAGGCTGCTCCTATGGTTTTTGAAGGTTGCAATACAGTTAAAGTGAGTAACTTAACTATTGATTGGGATATTCCTTTTAGTTTTCAAGGTGATGTAATAGCTGTAAATAAACAAGAAGGTTATTACGATTTAAAGCCATATACAGAGGGGTTCTCATGGCAATTAAAAAAAGGAAAAATTGAATTCCCTGGAATTAATCATTTTAATTTTAATTCTTTAGGTAGTTCATTGTCACATAATAAAGAAACTAAAGCGGTAGATTATGGTGCTTGGGATCAATCTTTAAGACCAAATTATGTTGAAAAATTAGCAAACGGAAATTTGCGTTTTTATGATAAAAACATGAAAAAATTTCCAAGAGTAGGTTCTGTTTTACAATCTAAGGGAGACAAAAAAAACAACCGTTATGCACCAGCATTTTTAGTGCGTAATTCAAAAAATATTCGTTTTAATAATGTAATAATTCACCATGCTTTAGGAATGGGGTTTTTGTTTGAAAGATCTGAAGATATAGATATTTTAAATAGTGGTATTTTTATTAGAGAAGGGTCAGATAGAGTAATTTCTATAATTGCAGATGCTACCCACTTTGCCAATTGTAAAGGTGAAATTTTGATAGAAAACTGTCGATTTGAAGGAATGTATGATGATGGAACTAATGTACATGGTACTTATGTAGAAGTAACAGATATTTTAGATGATAAGACTCTTCGTTTTATATTGAAACACGATCAACAAATGGGGTTTGAATTTGCTGGAATTGATGATGAAATTTGGTTTATTAAAAATCCTAATCCTCAACGTGCAGATGTAAATAAAGTAATTGATGTAAAAGTAATTAACGATTATTATTCAGAATTAACATTTGAGAATAAATTACCTTCAGATTTAAAAGTAGGGGATATTTTAGAAAACAAAACTTGGAATCCTACTTTTACTATGCGTGGAAATACAATTCGAGACCATAGAGCAAGAAATATTATTATTAAAACACCAAAAAAAATAATTATTGAGGATAACGATTTATCTTCAATGATGTCATCTATTATGTTAAGGGGTGAAACATTTTATTGGTTTGAATCTGGGAATGTAGAAGAAGTAATTATTAGAAATAATCGTTTTGTAGATTGTGCTTACGGAGGAGCAGAACATGCTATTTTAAAAGTATCTCCTCGCTTAGGAAAAACATTTGACCAAACGATTACATATGATAGGAACATTCTTTTTGAAAATAATACAATTGAAACTTTTGATAATCGTATTATTTGGGCAGATAGATTGGATGGTTTAATTGTTAGAGATAATACAATTAAGCAAACAACAACAGAAAAACCACAATATCCAAATGCATCTATGTTCGATTTTGAAAATTGTAAAAATATAGAGGTGTATAAAAATACTTATGAAGGAAATTGTACAAATATTTTAAAAACAGATGCTGTTTCTAAAAAATCATTAAAGTTTAAAAAGAACAAAGGTTTAAAGGTTAAATTGTAAATAATTTATGAGAATTAGACTTGTAATACTTGTAGCTTTTGGATGTTTTTGTCATTCAATACAAGCACAAAATGTAAAAGAATCTACGGTAGAGGTTGTGTTATTAGCAGGTCAAAGTAACATGGCCGGAGCTGGTAATTATGATGAGTTAGATGAAGCAATTAGGAATAGAGTTGAAGAAGTTTCGCATAGAGTTTCTTTAAGTTTTAATGGAAATGTAGCTAAACCATTAGCTTTTTATAATAATAAACCATCAGAGAAATATCCATTTTTAAAACGTTTTGGTCCAGAATTGTTATTAGGTGTTACATTGGCTGAAAAATACCCTTCAAAAGAATTTTTATTAATTAAGCGTTCTCAAGGAGGTACGGCATTGTATGGAGCTTGGAATCCTTTTTGGAAAGAGAAAAAAGCAAAAAAAATAGAAAAAGGATTTAAACAAAATTTGCAGCTATTTAATATGCATATTGCTGATATTAATAAAAATTTAGAAGATTTAAAATCTAAAGGTAAAACGTATCGAATTATTGGTTTAGCTTGGATGCAAGGTGAAAATGATGCTATTTTAAAAGTAGCAGCAAAAAGTTATCAAAAGAATTTGAAAAAATTAGTAAAAGCATATCGAAAAACATTTAATGTACTTAAAATGCCGATTGTTATTGGGCAAATAAATTCAAGATACGGTATAGATGGTGGAGCAAATTTAGTACGACAAAATATGGAAAAGTTTGTAAAGCAAGATAAGTATGCTACAATTATTAGAACTTCAACAGACACATCGTGGAGCGATTTTCCAAAACATACTGATAATGTACATTACAATACCGAAGGACAAAAACGTTTAGGAATTGCTTTTGCAAAGGCTTTTTATTTTTAATATCAATTATTTTTTATGAAAATTACAATTAGAGTTCGTTTACTATTATTTACAGTTTTTCTTTTATCGAGTTTGTCAATTAATGCACAATCGTTAGAAAAAGAAGCAATTTCTAAAATTAAATCTTTAGAAAAATTAATAAAAAAAGCAGAAAAGAAAAATATAGATGTTTTAAAAGAAAAAACTACGGTTAGAACAGCTGAAATATTTTTAAAAAATGCAGCTTGGGACGAAGAAAATGTAAGTATAAATACAAAGAGTTTTCAGTTGGTACCTTCATTTAAAAAAGATGCTTTAAAAATGGCTGAAAATTTAGCAACTTTTGAACGAAATGATGTGATTTTCATGTTAGATGACGCTATTGATTTTTTACAATTATTGATTGATGAAAAAGTCTATAGAAAACCGAGTCCAAATGTAGATTGGAGAAAAGTAATTGTAGAGGAAGACCAATTAACATTTAACGGGCGTCCAGTTTTTTTGGCAGATTATACTTGGAAACCAAAAGTGAAAAGTTTAACAGAATATCATGGAAATCAAGATGGTTTCTTTTTAACACCTTCTTATGTTGTGAAAGAAGACGGAACCGTAAACCATAATAAAATAAAAGAGTTAACAACTAAACCGGAAGGATCTTTAGGATTTATTTTTCTAAATCATAAAACAATACCTAATTGGGCAGAACAAAAATATGGACCAAATTATGGAATGCGTGAAGATACATACACTGTTTATGATATAGATAATCCAGGAGCAAGAGAAATTCAACAGAAATTACTAAAAAGTGTTGTTCCATTAATGGCAGGTAAAAAATATACACAGCTAGGTTATATGTTATGTAACGAACCACATTTTTATACATATACTGATGCTACAAAGAATAAATTACCATGGGCTTCAGGAGGTGTTTCTCAATATACAATTGAAAAATTTAAAGTTTGGTTAGCTGCTAAACATAAAAATATAAAAGTCTTAAATAACTTGTGGAATACTAATTTTAATAGTTTTAATGAAGTTGTAATTCAAATACCTATTGATATTAGTTTAAAAGGAACGCCAATTTGGTATGATTGGACTTCTTTTAATATGGACAGAGTAACAGATTGGTATTCGTTTTTAAAATCAGAAATTACAAATTATGATTCTGAAGCTAAAGTACATTTAAAAATTATGCCAAATCTTTGGACTGATAATAAACGTGCTCATGGTATAGATTTAGAAGCTTTAACAGAGTTAAGCGGAATTATTGGAAACGATTCCGGTGCAGATCATACTTATACTTGGGGTAAACCTCATGAATGGCAAAAATATTATGCTTTTGAATGGAGAGAGTTGTGTATGGGTTTTGATTTTATGAAATCTGTAAGTCCAAATAAAATAAACTTTAATTCAGAATTACATTATTTATCAACTGTTAGGTCTAGAAATTTATATTTAGATCCAATGTATGCAAGAGCAACTTTTTGGTTGGCACATTCCTATGGAATGACAGCGAGTCAAATTTGGTATTGGCCAAGAAATGAAGATGGATCAATTTCTAAAAAAGCAATGAATGATAAAGGTTATGCAGGTTCAAATACTATGCAGCCAAGAGTTACAAATGAAGTTGCAACCACATTAATCGATTTAAATTCGTTTTCAGAAGAAATAATGAAAATGCAACGCCAAAGAAAACCATTAAGAATATTTTATTCAAAAACTTCAGCAATAAATAAAGAAGCACATATGGATGATCTTTATAAACTGTACAAGTCTCTTAACTTTGAAGGAATATCTTTAGGTTTTGTAACCGAAAATATTATAAAAAAACAAGATGATAATAATTGGGATGTTGTATTGGTCTATAAAACCCCTTTTGTTACAACTAATGAATTAAAAGAACTTCAAAATTATTTAGATAATGGTGGAATTGTAATTGTTGACAATGAAAGTTTATTGAAAAATGAATACGGAAAAACACAAATAAGTTTAGAACAATCTAAAGGAACACTTATTAAGTTGAATTCTTTTTCAAAAATAAAAGAGAAAGCATTGTCTATTTTAAACAATAGAAACTTACTGCCTGAAGTTGCTATTTCTGAAACAAATTTAGCAGATACAAAAGGTTGTATTTGGAAAGTGGTAAAAAATAAGGCAGGAAATAATGTGCTTTCTGTAGTAAATGTTGGTAAATCAAATGCTACTTTAGAAATTATGTTAAATGGAAGTTCAAAAATTGTGTGTAAAGATTTATTAAAAGGAATTGAAGTTAGTTCAAATCCAGTATTAAAACCTAATGAAGTATTTTTTGTAGAAGTAACAAAATCAGAATAAAAAATAATAACTTATGAAAACTAAAATATCATTTTTATTAGTCGCTTTTTTCCTTTTTTTAGGTTTTAAAATTGAGGCTCAAAATAAACCCAATTTAATAATAATTCATACAGATGAACACAGTTTTAGAACACTAAGCTGTTATCAAGATATAATGTCTGAAGACCAGGCATTTGTTTGGGGGAAAGGAAACAATGTGAATACACCAAATATTGATAAAATTGCAGTAGAAGGAGCAATTTGTACAAGCTATTATGCTTCCTCTCCTGTTTGTACTCCTTCTAGGGCATCACTAGTTACGGGCTTATATCCACAAGCAACAGGTGCGCCAAAAAACGGGATGCATATTCGTGAAGATATACCAACATTTGCAACAATTTTACAAGAGCAAGGTTATGCAACTTCTTATGTGGGAAAATGGCATTTAGATGGTCATGAAAAATATACTTTTGATATTAAATATAAAGCGGGTTTTAATGATAATAGATATATGATGCGTGGAGGTCATGCTCCTTATTTCCATATTAAAGATGGTAATATTAAAGGTGTTAATGATAAAGTTGCTAAAAAATTTCCTGCAGATGAAATAATTCATGTAACCGATTATTTTACGGATAAGACATTAGAAATTTTAGAACGTGATAAAAATAAACCATTTGCGTTAATGTTATCTATACCAGATCCTCATACACCAGATTATGCAAAACCACCTTATAATACTATGTATAAAGATATGGATATAATCCCTCCCAAAACAATGGATCCATCGTATACCGCAATAAAACCATCTTGGGCAATTGGTACTGAAAATACTAATGAGGCAATTGGGAAACAGGCATTTAATAAAGAAGCTTTACGTCAATATTTTGGAATGGTAAAACATATAGATGATAGTGTTGGTCGAATTTTAAAATTTTTAGATGATAATAATTTAACAGATAACACCATTATTATTTTTACTTCAGATCACGGAGATATGTTTTTCGAACACAACAGAAGAAACAAAGGAGTTCCATACGAAGCTTCAGCAAAAATTCCATTTGTGATTCGTTATCCTGGGAAAATTAAATCAGGGAAAGTGATTAATACAGCTTATACCAATGTAGATTTTACGCCAACAATATTAAGTTTAATGGGGGTGAAAACTTCCGAGAAATTTCATGGCTTAGATACTTCAGAAGATTTTTTAAACGATGAAAAAGAAATAACAAGTGATAGAATTACATATTTTGCCAAGTCTGGTGGATGGTGGGTAGCTGCGGTAAATAATCGTTATAAATTAGTATTGGATAAAAAAGAAAAACCCTATTTATTTGATCTTAAAAAAGATCCAAACGAATTGATTAATTTTTATAACGATAAAGATTATAAAGATATTGCTAAAAAATTACAAACAGAATTATTTAAGCAAATGAAAGCAGTTGATGAACCAGGTTTAAAAGGAAAAAGAGCTTATATAATTGAATAATTATAAGTTTAACAAGTACTTTTAATAAAGTACTTAAAATTAACTAAAAGAGACACTATTTTTATTAAAGAATACAAAAAAATAGGGTTTGTAAATTACTTTAGTCAAGTAAACCTAAACAATAATATATATTTTTATTTAAATGAAACGTAGAAAATTTTTTAATACCAGTGCAAAAGGAGCTTTGGCAGCAGGGTTGTTTCCATTTTTTGGTGATTTAACTGCACAAACATCAGAGGGAACAGATAAAAGGTTGTTTAATTGGAATGAAGGTGTAGAAGGTCAAATTAAAAAGGATCCAGTTAGAAAAAAAACATTAAATGTAGATGTTGTTGTTGTGGGTGGAGGTATGTCTGGTATTTCAGCGGCTGTTTCTGCTGCTAGAAATGGAGCAAAAGTAGTTTTAGTTCAAGACAGACCAGTTTTGGGTGGAAATGCTTCAAGTGAAATGAGGGTAACCGTAAATGGAGTTCAAAATTTACAAAATAAACATAGAGTTGAAAGAGAAACAGGTATTGTTGAAGAGCTTTTAATTGAAAATTGGCATTATAATCCACAGGAATCATATCCAGTTTGGGATCACGTTTTATACAATTATGTAGTTCGTGAAAAAAATCTGACTTTGTTGTTAAATACAACAGCAAAAGATGTTTTTATGGATGGAAATAAAATTAAATCAATAGTTTGTCGACAGCTAACTACAGAAACAGACTTTACGTTAAACGCAGCAATTTTTTGCGATTGTTCTGGAGATGGTTTAATGGCAGCTACTGCAGGAGCAGAATTTAGAATGGGGAGAGAAGGGAAAGCAGAATTTAATGAAAAATATGCTCCCGAAGAACCAGATGGTTGGGTAATGGGAGATTGCTTTATGATGATTACCAAAGATATGGGAAGGCCAGTACCATTTTATCCTCCAGACTACGCTTTGCCATTTAATGCTAAAAAAGCATTTGAAGATAAGCATAGAAAAATAAAGCAAGTAAAAGAAGGTTTTTGGTGGGTAGAATTAAGTAGTGATACAGATATTATTGGAGAAAGAGATGAAATTAGACATCGCTTAATGGCTCATTTTTATGGGGTTTGGGATCATATTAAAAATTCTGGAGATTTTCCAGAAGCAGCTAATCTGGCCTTAGATTGGATAGGCTCAATTCCTGGAAGAAGGGAGTCTAGAAGATTTATGGGAGATTATATCTTAACAGAAGGAGACTTGCTAGGAAATACTCAATTTGACGATGCAATAGCTTTTGGAGGGTGGAGTTTAGATGAACATTGTCCAGGAGGAATTGAAAATCTAGATGAACCAGCTAGTTATTTTCACGCACGTTTTAGTGAAGTTTATCAAATACCATTTAGATGTTTATACTCAAAAAATATTGATAATTTATTATTTGCAGGTAGAAATATAAGTGTATCTCATATTGCGTTGTCTTCAACTAGAATTATAGGAACATGTTCAATGTTGGGACAAGCAGCAGGAGCTGCTGCAGCAATGTGTGTTCAAAAAGGAGTAAATCCAAGAGGCTTGTATAAAAAACATATGAATCAATTGCAAGAACAATTACTTAGAGATGATTCTTATTTTCCTAATAGACCTGCTAATGATCCAATGGATAAAGCTAAAAAAGCAGACTTAATTGTAGCTTCATCAACTTCTTCAGGTAATGTTAAATTATTATTAGATGGTGTTTCTAGAGATGAAATTGATAAACCTCACCATTGGCAATCTGAAGGTTTGAATGCTGAATTACAATTAGAATGGAGAAGCCCTGTAAATTTAACAAGTGTTGAAATGAAGTTTGATACTAATTTGCAACGTAAAATGATGATGCATAAAAATCCTAAAAAAAACGAAGGACAAATTTTAGGAATTCCACCAGAATTAGCTAAAAGCTTTGTAGTTGAAGCTAGGGTTAAAGGGAATTGGAAAAAATTAGGAGCGGTAGATAATAATAAAACACGTTTAGTAAAAGTTAATTTTGACAAAATAAAGACAACTGCAGTACGAGTAAAAATTGATGAGACTTATGGTGCTCCAAATGTTAAAATGTTTGAAATTCGTTGCTATTAATTAAGATAACTATATGAATATTTGTTTTAAATTTTTTTTTATAGTTGTTTCTTTTTGGATTCTTTATCAAAATAGCGATACTAATTTTAAAAAAAAAACAACTAAAATTACACACGAGGTTAAAGTCCATCACCCTGGAAAAGGGATAAATAATATAGAGCAAGTTCAATTAATTGAAATTCAAAATAATAAAGGATTGTCTATAGAATTTTATATGGATGTAAAATCTGTAATTTGTTTAGAAAATGTATGTAAAGTAATACCTGTAAGGGTTTATTGGAATAATTTGGGGCACTATTTAAAATATGAATTAAATGAAGGTGCTACTCTAGAAAAATATGAAGCAGATTTATTCGAAAAAGAAGATTATATAAAATTACATGCTATTTTATTAAATGAAAATTCACCTTTTAAAAATGTGCAAGTAGATGAAATTTTAAAAGTACCTGACGAAAGTCATAATGAAGTTGATGCAGTCTCAGGTGCAACGGCATTAGATTTAAATGAAGAAGATACGGTTAAAGGAGCTGCCTTAACTTGTTATACTTTATGGCATTGGACACATGGAGATATTCAATCAATAATTAGAAATATCACAGGTTTATCTTGTAGATCAAAAGATTTTAAATCTTTTTTAAAAGATGATGATGTAAAATTAAAATTATTTTCAATAGAACAATTAGTAGCTACTAATTTCTATAAAAAAGATCTAACAGAAACTGTAATTAAAGAAACTATAAAAAATCCGACTTTAACAAAAGCTACAATTAACTATTTAGAGAATGCTTCAAAAAAAATATATTTATCAGCTTCATTAAGGTTATTAAAAAAGGTGTCAAATTCTCAGAAAATATTGGTTTTAAATTCTTTATTAAATACTAAAAAGGAGATTTCTAAAAGTTATTTAGATGAATTGAGCAATGAAGCTACTGGTTTAAATTCATTTCAAGAAGTATCATTATTTTTAAATTTAATGAAAATTAAAAATCCAGATTCAAAAAAAGTGGTGCAAAATGTATTTCCTTTACTTAAACAAGATTTTCTTATAGGAAGAAATGTTTACTGGTTTTTAAAAGATCAGAATCTTAATCAAGAAGAAATTGTTATCCTGAATGAATATCAAAAAAAACATAAAAATGAATTGTAACAGAATAAATAACAGTATTTAAATAAAATAAAAATGAAAATTAATTATTTAAAATTTTTTGTAGTAGCCCTTTTTGTTAGTCTATTTTTTTCTTGTGCATCTAAAACAGAAAGCAAGATTGTAGAAACTAAAAAACCAAATATCTTATGGATAATTGCAGAAGATTTATCACCTTTTATGGGGTGTTATGGAGATACAATAAATAAAGGTCATACACCAGTAATAGATGAATTAGCAGCTGAAGGAGTATTGTTTAAAAGAGCATACTCAACAGCTCCAGTTTGTTCTGCAGCAAGATCTGCTTTTATAACTGGAAAAATGCAAACTACAACGGGAACTCATAATCATAGATCTAGTAGGTTTACAAATGGTGAAGTAGTACCAGAAGAATTGCAAATTCATTTGCCAGAAGGAATGAAAACAATTCCTGAATTAATGAAAGAAGCTGGTTATTTTACTTTCAACAGTGGTAAAGATGATTACAATTTTCATTATGATAGAAGGGCAATGTACGATGTTGGAACTAAAGAAGATTATGTTGCAGGAATGAATGGATGGCAAGGTAATTTTGCTATTGATTATATGACGGTAAAAGATTATGTATGGAATGCTCGCACAGATAAAAACCAACCGTGGTTTGGTCAGGTTCAAATAATGGGAGGGAAAAAAGATGCAAAATATGTACGTGAAGGTGAAGAATTGGCAATTAACGATGTTCCATTACCTCTATATTTTCCAAATATTCCATCACAACGCAAAGCTTGGACAGAACATTATAATGCCAATAGAGGATCTGATGTTACTGTAGAAAAGATATTAAAACAATTAGAAAAAGATGGAGAATTAGAAAATACAATTATATTTTTCTTTTCAGATCACGGAAGTCCTTCATCATTACGTCATAAGCAATTCTGTTATGAAGGAGGGATGTTAGTACCTTTAATGATTAAAGGAAATCATCCAGAATTAAAAGCTGGACTTGTTAGAAATGATTTAGTATCATTATTAGATGTTTCAGCAACTACGTTAGCTATGGGAGGAGCAAAAATGCCAGATTATTTAGACGGACAAGATTTGTTTGCTTCCGATTACAAAGGTTCTAAATATGTGGTTGGCGCAAGAGATAGATGCGATTATACTATAGACAGAATTAGAACTGTAGTGTCAGAAAAGTATAGATATATCAGAAATTATTTTCCTGAAAGACCTATGATGCAAGCTGGTTATAGGGATAATAAACCTATTGTAAAAGATTTAAAGAAACTACACGATGAAGGAAAGTTAACAGCCTATCAAGATAAACATTGGTTTGGAATAAGACCGACTGAAGAATTTTATGATTTAGAAGCTGACCCAGATCAAATGAATAATTTAGCTAACAATCCTAAATTTGCAGAAGTATTGAAAGAACATAGAGAATATTTAGAAAATTGGATTAAAGAAACAAATGATCAAGGACAATATCCAGAAGCTTCAGCACAATTAAAAGCAACATACAATATGTGGAAAGATCGCCCACGTTTTAAAAATGCAAAAATAAATCCAGAGTACGATCAATTTAAAACAGAAGAATAATTCTATGTTTAGGAATAGTATTTGACTTACTCAATTTGTTATAAAAATTTAAGGTGTTAAAAATGAATAAAATAAATAGTTTTTTTATTGTATTGCTCATTTCAATTTCAAGTTTTGCACAAAACTTTTCGATTGATGGAAATGCCATTAGAAGTACTGTAACTGCAAAAGTTAATAATAAAACTGTATTGTATATTTCAGAATTAGAAGGTGGTTTGTCTTCATATGCTATTAATGGAAAAAAACATTGGAGCATTGCAACACAAAAACCAGCAGTTTTATTTGAAATTGTTGCAGCAGATGTTAATGGTGATAAAAATGAAGATTTAATTGCTGCGAGTGGAGATGGAACTATTTATTGTTATGATAGTACAGGTAAATTACTTTGGAAATTTACTTCAGATCATAAAGTTCGTTTTAATGAAGTTGCTGTTATAAATAATGGAAAAGTACAAATTTTTGCAGGTGGAAATGATGCTAATTTATACGAATTAAATGCAGACGGAAAATTAGTTTCTATAACTAAAATTGAAGGAGTTTTTAGAAAAATTGAGGCAGGAAACTTCTTAGAAGCTAATAAAAAATCATTGTTTGTAATGACTTACAATCATGATAAGTTTCGTTGGGAGTTTATGGGTTTTTTAAACCCTGAAACGAAAGAAGTGATGAAGAGTGTTTCAATTAAAGAAAAACAGTTGAAAGACTTGAGAAAAGCCATGGTAACAGATATTAAAATTGCTGATATAAATAACGACAATAAAGATGATGTGTTGTTTTTTGCAGACATTTCCTTTACTCCGTTTATGATGGCGTTAGATTCAGACTTTAATGTATTGGCACAATTTAAGGCTACTAAAAAAGAAGTACAACGTTATGGACATTCACAGGGAACTTATTTGTCAAAAAGTAAGGAAATAGTTTTTAAACATGGAGGTATTTTGTTTGTATTAGATTCAAAAGGTAAATTACTTCAACAAGCAGGGCAAAGATATGGAAGTATGGTTTTTAACGATTTTGTTTATGAATCACAAACCAATCAATTAATTGCTGTAGGTGAAGTGGATGGGGGTAATGCCTTATATTTTTATAATTTAAATAAAAATAACTGGTGGGAAAAAAATCTTGAAAAACAAGGGAGAATGTTAGAGGTTGAAGAGAATTTAAATACCTTATATAAACAAACTTTAAATTTTAAACTGCCTAGCTATCAGAAAAAATCTGATGATGAATGGGTAATGATTACATCTAAAGAAATTAACGATAAAGTTGAAAAATTAGATGGAGGTGAAATAAAATTTGTAATTCAAAAAGCACCAAAGGAAAGTACAGACCGTTCTCATTTGGTTAAACTTATGGGTAATGTTGCTTTAAAAAAAGATAAACGAGGCAAGTATGTAAGTACAAGAGATGAAATTGTACAAATGGCAAGAGACTACGAAGCCAATAACCAACCATTTACATTTTGGGCAGGGCACGGAAACGATCCTTTTTATATTCAAATTGAAACGTTAGAGCAAATTTTAGAGGTGGCTCCAAATACCTGTTATGGATTTGTATATGCTGAAATGGCTGATGTTGAAGATCCTAGAGTTAAATATTTTGTGAATGAATATATGCCTAGATTGGCAAAAGCTATTCGAAAAAATAACAAAGCAAAATTATATTTTAGATATAAAAATATGTTTTGGGCAGCGACTTCGTATTTACCATTATGGAAAGACATGTTTTTCTCTGGTAAATACAACGATATTTTAGCTCCAGCTTCAGAAGATACTAGTAATAGAACTCAAGATTTAAATTTTGCTGGAAGAGTTGGAATGCTAGTAGGTGGTTATGTAGATAATTTTGCTATGCGTTTGGTTGATGATAATCCTACAAGCTGGAGGCCTTTATCTCCAGGAGGTCAAAATTCCATTTCTCCATATTTGCGACAAGGTGTTATTATGGCAGCTTATGGTGCAAAATATGGGATTATTTTTGATAATAATTTTATAGAAAAACCAGGACTGGATTTGTTTTTTGCATTAATGAAATCAGGAGTATTACCAATTGTTCAAAAAGAAGATATTCAATCAATCGGGGCGTGGCATTTAATAAAAAATGTGGATGAAAAATTGATTCATTCAGTAGACAATCATCATAATTTAAAACAATACAATTTAGATGATGAAAATGCAATATTTTCTTTAAGTCAAATGCATTGGGCAGGAAGCAGTATTCCAGAATATGATTTCTCAAAAGTTGCGTTGGGGGTAAAATACCGTTGGCTAAATTATATGCCAGAAATGCCATACGGAATGGTTCCTATTGCTCCAATAGAATCTAAAGAAGATTTACAAAAAAAGAATATTTCTTATGTTGTTTCAAATGCTAAAGTTGGGTTTGACGGAGATACAAAAATTCCGGCGAATCAATTTGGTGAACTTATAAAAGCTACGGTTGAAAAAGGTGAGAAAACCTTACCTATTGTAGTTAAAGGAGCTTCGTGGTCGGTTATTAAATTAGATAAAAATCATTCACGATTAATTTTAGTAGATCCAGGTTATATTACACCTCAAGAAAGAGAAGTAACTATAATATTTCAATTAAAGCAACCTAAATCTGTTAGAGATATTTTAAGCAATGAGGATTTAGAAATTACAAATAATTTAATAAAAGTAAAAGTTCCAGCTGGCTCAATGCGCTTTTTAGATATTGCATATTAATATTTAATTGATTTATTGTTAATATTTATATCGAGGATTTTTTTGAAAGGTCCTCGATACTTATTTTATCAAAATATTAAAACAAACTAAATTTAATGGTAAAGGTAATATATACTGAAATAAAGGTAAATTTAACTAATTTCAAAATAGAACAAAATGCTTATTTTGTAAAGAGCAGAATATCACATAATACAATGAAAATATTAAAATTAGCTTTTAGTGTGCTACTTATTTTTATGTTCTTTTTATCTGTTGCACTACAAAAATGATTGATAAAATGTGTCAATGTTCGAACAAAATAAAAAACATTGTAGATTGTGCTGGAGGTGGAGATTTTTTTGATGTAAAGACACCTGAATTAAGCGATTTTGAAACAGTTGTAAAATATGAAGTTGAGGTATTTTATTTAAGATATTCTATTAAAGGTGGGTTTTAATTAATCAGCTTGTGTCGAAGTTGAAGCTTTTATGAGAGCTATTGGTTCCGGTAAATTTGTAAGATAACAAAACAGTGACAAGTGCTAAATTTTTTTAATTTATCACTTCTTAATTTAAATATGAAAAATTATTAAAATTTTAATTATGATAAACACAAAAAGTATACAAAAAATAGCAAGTTTTATACTAGTGATTTTTAGTTTGATGTTAATTCAAAGTTATACATCAAACCCGAACAATATAAATACTGAAAATAAATTAAATTCTAATTCAATTACTTTAGAGAATGCTTCTATAAAAGTTATAGTCGACAATAAAAGTGGTACTTTTCAAGTAATAGAAAAGAAATCTGGGCAAATATGGAATCCAGATCCTTGGGAAAACGCTGCTGGTATTTTGACAATAAAAGATTTGAAAGGAAAATCTCAAGATGTTAATATTTCAAATAGTGAATCTATTGTAGTTGATAAAAAAGATGAAACAACAGTAGCTATTAGCTTTAACAATCCTAAATTAAATAATAATACTGTTGCTAAAGGGGTTTCAATTAAAACGGAAATCCGATTAACTTCTATGAAATTAGATGTTGAGGTTATTTCTTATAGTTCAGGCGACAATAAGTTGGTTGAACTAAGATATCCTGCAAGAGCTTTTAGCTTAGAAACCGATGTTGATAAAGGAGCTGCTGTAATTCCTCAAAAACAAGGTGTAATTTGTCCTTCTTATATTTTTCCAATGAATGGAGGGCGATTCTGCATGTGGGATGATGCTACATATTATGGAAGATCAAAGGGTAAACTACCTCTATATAATAATAACATAGGTTTATCTATGCCTTGGTGGGGAACATATAATGAAAAATCAGCGGTAATTGGTATTATTGATGAATCTGCAAGACCAAATATGTTTTATAACATAAACAATAATGGTCAGTATTTATTTACTTCAAAAGGTATAATGTCTCCTTATAAAAGAATAGAATTTTTAGATCCTGTGTGGAATTTAAATAGAAAAAATGAGAAAAAAATTATAAGCTATCAATTTATTCCAAAAGGAACACATGTTGAAATGGCAAAAGTTTACAGAAAAGAAGCCATTGAAAGAGGTTATTTTGTTTCTTTAAAAGATAAGGCTAAAAGGAATTCTGACGTAAAAAAATTACAAGGAGCTATTTATATGGGATTGTATGGAGGCTATCCACATTATGTTGAAATGCCTGGAATGGCTTTTACTTTCAAAGATTTAAGTAAAATCATAAAAACTACTCATGATGATTTAGGTGTTGACAATGCCTTTTTTCATGCTTGGGGAGTGTTTTCAAATTTTGTTCCAAATTGCTGGCCAATTAATGAAAATTTAGGAGGTGTAGCAGGTTTAAAAGAAGCTGTAGATTTAACTAAAAAATATGGATATCTGTATTCCTCTTATCATGCTTATTCAGCAACTTTAGAAAATGACCCTGATTTTAACACAGATTTATTTGCTAAAAGCAAAGATGGAAAGTTAATAAATACAAATAGTAGATGGGCTAATATTGACCAAAATAAACAATTAGGTTTGGCAAAAAAAAGCTTGCACAAGGAAATTGCTGCATTAGGTTTGGAGGCTGATATTACTGATATTTCTTTTGCAACTTATCCAGATAAAGACAATACAGGGTTGTATAATTTAGCTAAATATATAGACTCATTAAATTTAGTTAATGGAACGGAACATGGACAACAACAATGGATTCCTTATTTTGATATGTTTGAAGGTATGACTTATAAAAATTCCAATCTTTGGGAATTTTCTCACCCTGCTCCACTATTTAATTTAGTATACCACGATGCTATTGCTGTGTTTGGAAAAATTCAAGATCCAGATAACCAAATGTCTAAATACGGAGATTTTAAAGTAAAGAGTTTAAGAAATATATTATACGGTATTGGAACAACAATTTTCTTTTCTCCTTATGAATTTGAAGGAATGAAAGATATGATTAAAATGGCTAATGAAGTAGTGAGCCCAGTAAATCGTGAAACCTTCTTTGAAGAATTAACTAGTCATGAATATTTAAGTGTTGACTTTAACCTTCAAAAAACAACTTTTGCATCTAATACGGAAGTAATAGCAAATTTAGGTCCGGTAAAACAAACTACACCTGATGGAATTAGTATACCAGCGTTTGGATATCGAGTTAAGTTTAAAGATGGAACTATTAAAAAAGGCCAGTTTAAAACAAGTTTAAACTAATAAAGTTTGAATTAAAATAAGTTTAGAACCATATATAATTTATTTTAACTAGACATAAACTCAACACTATTGTTTAGGAAATAAAAAAGATATTAATTTGATGAATTAAATATAAAAAAATGAAAATAAAATTTCTGATTCTTAGTTTTGTAGCTATCCTAGGCATCCAAAACACTTTTTCTCAAAACGATTGGGAAAACGAATTAATGTTCGAACAAAATAAAATGCGTTCACGTGTTCCAACCTATTCATTTAAATCTCATAAAGATGCTTTAGAAGGAAATAGAAACAATTCTAGAATGAAATCCTTAAACGGTACTTGGAAATTTAACTACGTTGGAAAATCTTCTGATAGACCTCAAGATTTTATTGCAAAAGATTTTAATGGAGATTCAAAAGATTGGAAAGATATTCCTGTACCTTCAAACTGGGAGTTAGAAGGATTTGGGCAACCAATTTACTCGAATATCATTTACCCTTTTACACCTGATATTTTTAATGGAGGAACTAGAAATTTTAATTATATGGGACCACATCCTCCACAATTTCCATATGTAGAAAAATATAGAGACAATCCTGTAGGAAGTTATTATAGAGATTTTACAATTCCAGAAGATTGGAATAATCAATCAATAATTCTTCATTTTGGAGGAGTTTCTTCTGCTTTTTATGTATGGGTAAATGGTGAAAAAGTAGGGTATAGCCAAGGAAGTAGATTGGCTGCTGAATTTGATATTACAGAATATATTTCTGAAGGAAAAAATAGAGTAGCTGTACAAGCATTTAGATGGAGTGATGGAAGTTATTTAGAAGATCAAGATATGTGGCGTTTAAGTGGTATTCATAGAGATGTAATGCTATTAGCACAACCAAAAATTGCTTTAAACGACTTTTTTGTAAGAACTAAATTTGATGCTAATCTAGAAAATGCCAAATTAGAAATTCGTCCAATTATGTGGGTAAAAGGAGATGAAGAAAAATTGGAAGATTGGAAATTAAAAGCAGAACTATACGATGCAAATAATAAAAAAGTATTAGAAAAACCAATGGTTGCTTCAATAGAAGCTATTCATTTTGAACGTTGGCCACAACGCGATATTACAAAATTTGCTTTTTTAGAAGCAAATATTAAAAATCCAAACAAATGGTCTTCAGAAAATCCATATTTATACACTTTAGTAATTGACGTTACCGACCCAAATGGAAATGTAATTGAATCTAGAAGTCAAAAAGTTGGGTTTAGAAAAATTGCTTTTAGTGATGAAAATGAATTATTAGTAAATGGAAAACCTGTGAAAATTAAGGGTGTAAATCGTCACGATCATAGTCCAACAAAAGGAAAAGCATTGACAAGAGAAGATTTAGAAAAGGATATAAAATTATTAAAACAATTTAATTTTAATGCTGTGCGTACTTCTCACTATCCTAATGATCCTTATTTTTATGAATTATGTGATAAATATGGACTATATGTAATGGATGAAGCTAATATTGAAACACACCATTTAGGTAGTTATGCACCACAACAACCAAGTTTAGCAATCCCCATATTAAGTAGAATTATGCGAATGGTTGATAGAGATAAAAACTTTCCTTGTATTATTTCTTGGTCTATGGGTAACGAGGCTGGCTCTGGTCCTGCTTTTGCTGCTGCTGCTGGCTGGATTAGAGATTACGACCCGTCTCGCTTTATTCATTATGAAGGTGCTCAAGGAGATCCTACTGATCCAGATTATAAAGAAGGAGAAGAAGGACAAAATGTATTCAGAGGCCCTGCGCACGCAAATCCAGATGACCCAGATTATGTTGATGTATTGAGCAGAATGTATCCTGAAATTTATCAATTAAAAGCAATGTCTGAAAGTAAACATATTGATAGACCAATTGTTATGTGCGAGTATGCACACGCAATGGGTAATTCTATTGGTGGTTTAGGTGAATATTGGGATTTAATAAATTCTAAACCTAATCTTATAGGTGGTTTTATTTGGGATATGATAGATCAAGGCATAGAAACAACAAATGATAAAGGGGAAAAATATTATGCGTATGGAGGTGATTTTGGAGATATTCCAAACGATAAAAACTTTTGTATTAATGGTGTTTTTTCACCAGATAGAAAACCAAATCCACACGCGTGGGAATGTAAATATATTTTTCAACCTTTTAATTTTAAAAATTCAGATGTAAAGAATGGGGAAGTTTTAGCAATCAATCATTTAAACTTTACTAATTTGAATAAATATGAAGTTAGATGGACACTTTCTGAAAATGGAAAACAATTACAAACTGGTATTTTAAAAAATGTAGACGTAAAAGCTACAACTACTGCAACTTTAAATATTCCATTTAAAAAAGTAAAATTTAAAGATGATGCCGAATATTGGATTAAAATTAGTGTTCACGAAAAAGTAGATCGTTTTTGGGCTTCAAAAGGTTACGAGGTTGCAAAAGATCAAATTCTATTAAAAGCTAGAAGTTTTTCTAATGAATATGTTTCAACTTCTAAATCTTCAATTTCTTCAACAGAAGTTAACAATGAAATAGTGATTGCAGGTAAACGTTTTTCTGCAAAAGTTTCTAAAACAAATGGAGAATTAATTTCATTCATAAAAAATGGAACTGAACAAATAGTTTCACCTTTAAAACCAAACTTTTTTCGCCCTCCAATAGACAATGATTTAAGAGGTGCAAGTAGCAAAATGTTTAGAGAGTCTAGAAAGTATTGGGAGTTTTTAGGCGATAAATTAAAAACTACCTCAGTAGTAAGTTCATCAAACAAAACTAATGAAATTGTTATTCTTGTTAAAAAAGAATTTAATAATGAAGTTAAATTAGAGATTAGTTATAGATTTTTAAGTGATGGACGTATTGTGGTGAAAATGGATATGGATGCTAAAGAATCTTTACCAGGCCTTGTTAGATTTGGTATGACAATGGGAGTTTCTAAGAGTTATAAAAACACAACTTTTTACGGAAAAGGTCCTTGGGAAAATTATATTGATAGAAAACGAGGTGCTGAAGTTGATGAGTTTAGTTTTAAAACTGACGATTTATTTTACAATTATATATTTCCGCAAGAAAACGGAAATAGAAGTGATGTGAGATGGTTAAAATTAGCTACTTCAAATAAAGCTAAAACAGGATTGTCTATTAAAGGTTCTCCAGAATTTGGATTCTCTATTTGGCCATATTCAGCAGATAATATTGTAAAAGCAAAACATCCATTTGATTTAGAAAAACAAGGCTTTTATACCTTAAATTTAGATTTAATTCAAATGAGTGTTAATGGAACTTTATCTGAAACTTTACCTCAGTTTATAATTCATTCAGGAAACTATACTTTTGAATTTATAATTAGTAACTTATAATTTTAGTATCAATATAACACAGTTTATATTTTAATAGATAAATTTAAGATATCAGTAGATTTTTATTTATAGTGACATATTTGAAACTATGAACTACATTTTATTTAAAAGATATAGTGTTATTTGGTATTATAATTGTAAAAAGGTAATAATGAAAAAATATTTAATTGTACTGATTTTATTAGTGAATGTTTTTGTTGGTTTAGCACAAGAAAAACCAAATGTATTATTAATCATGGTAGATGATATGAATGATTGGGTGGGAGCGTTTGAAGGAAATCAACAAGCAATTACACCTAATATTGATAAATTAGCCGAAAAGAGTATTGTTTTTAAAAATTCTTATTGTTCAGCAGCATTGTGTAACCCTTCAAGAACAAGCATGTTAACAGGTTACAATCCTTCAACAACAGGGGTTTATGGGAATAATGAAGTTTTTAGAGAAATGGAAGGTTTTGAAAATACGATTACTTTACCACAATACTTTGAACAAAATGGTTATAGTACAGCTGCTGCAGGTAAAATATTTCATAATGCTAGAGGGGGTAAAGAAGAACCAAAACATGGAAGTGATCCAGGGTCATTTCAAGTAGAACGTATTGGAAATGCTGGTACAGTTTATCCAGATGCTAAATATAGACATTCACATGGCTTAAATTTAAAAGAGTATGGAGTTAAAGGATCGTTCTTAAGATCTTTTGATTGGTATGGCACTGATACAAAAGATGAAGAAAATAACGATTGGAAATCAGCTGAGTTTTGTGCAGATTATATAAATCAAGAACATGAAAAACCATTTTTTGTAGCTTGTGGTATTTTTAAACCTCATTTACCGTGGTATGCTCCAAAAAAATATTTTGATCTTTATAATTTAGATGAAATTCAATTGCCAGAAGTTTTAGAAAATGATTTAGCGGATGTCGGTAGAATGGGGAATAATATGGCAAAAAAAGGTGTTCATAAGGCTGTTTTAGATGCTAATAAATGGAAAGAAGCTGTTAGAGCCTATTTAGCAAATATTTCTTTTGCAGATGCTTGTATAGGAGAGTTATTAAATTCATTAAATAAAAGTCCTTACGCAACAAATACAATTGTTGTTTTAATGGGCGATCACGGTTGGCATTTAGGAGAAAAAGAACATTGGTCTAAAAATGTACTCTGGGAACGAGCAGCTAAAACCCCATTATTAATTTTTGATCCAAGAAATAAAGAATCTGGTGTAAGTACTAAAATTGTATCTTTAATAGATGTTTACCCTACTTTAATTGATTTATGTGGGTTACCAGTTAAAGATGATTTAGATGGTAAAAGTATTAAAACATTACTAAATAATCCAAATAACAAATGGAATGAAGTAGCGCTGACTTCTAAAGCAGTAGGCATGCATTCTTTAAGAAGTGAACACTATAGATATACGGTTTATCCAGATGGTTTTGAAGAATTATATAACCATACCATTGATCCAAATGAATGGACAAATATTGCGAATGATAAAGCAAATGAAGTGATACTTCAACGTTTTAGAAAAATATTGAAGAAAAAATTAAAATAGTAACTAATGAAATATTTAATATTTTTAGTACTTATCACCCTTAATAGTTTTTCACAAAATAAAGATGTTTATGTTGTTTTATTAGCAGGACAAAGTAATATGGCCGGTCATGGAAATTATGAAATTTTAGATAATTCAGTAAAAGCAAGAATTGAAAAAGTAGCAGATAGAGTATTGCTAAGTACTTCGGACAACCCTAAAATAGCACCAAAACCACTTTCATATTATACTGTAGAATCTGAAAAATACGATTTTAATAAGCATTTTGGTCCAGAAATATTTATAGGCTTAACATTGGCTGAAGCAAATCCAAATCAAGAATATTTATTAATAAAAAAGGCTGTTGGAGGAACATCATTATATGGTGCTTGGAGCGCAAATTGGATTGAAGATAAAGCTGATTTTGCAGAACGTGGATCTAGAAAACAACAACAATTATTTCAAGCTCATTTACAATTAATTGATAATAACTTAAAAAGGTTGATTTTAGAAGGTAAATCATATAAGATTTTAGGTTTGGTTTGGATGCAAGGAGAAAGCGATACCAACAAAGAAATTACAGCTTTAAGCTACAAAGAGAATCTTAAAAAATTAATAAGTGGGTATAGAAAACATTTAAATATAGATAATTTACCATTTGTAATTGGGCAAGTAAATCCCTTACCAAGAAAATTTAAAGCAGGACCTATATTGGTTAGAAAAGCGATGGAACAAGTTGCTAATTCAGATAATGTTATTGAAATTGTAAAGACTTCAACAGATAAAAACTGGAATGATTTTCCAAAACATTCCGATAATTTACATTACAATACTGAAGGTCAAAAACGTTTAGGAATTGCTTTTGCAAATAAAGTAATAAAGTTAAATAAATGAAAAAAATATTTCTTTTAATGATATTCATTCTTGGAATGTTCCAAATATCAGCACAAAAAAAACCTAATATAATATTTATAGCTATTGATGATATTAATGATTGGGTGGGACCTTTAGAAGGAAATAAACAAGCTATTACTCCTAATATGGATAATTTTATAGAAGAAGCAATGGTGTTTAAAAATGCAGTTTGTGCGGCTCCTATTTGTGGGCCTTCTCGTTCAGCAATATTGTCTGGGTTTTTACCTAGTACTTCAGGTGTTTATGGAAACTCTCAAAATATGATTTATTCTGATATTGTTAAAAAGAATGCAACGCTTCCAGAATATTTTTCAAAAAATGGATATTATACGTTAGCAAATGGAAAAATATTTCATAAACACGGTGCTGAATTTGGAACCGATTTTGGGCATTGGGCTTTTGATGAATTTGCACGAGCTCGTAGATATGAGAAAGATCCGGTTAATAAGAAAAGATATACAGCTTCAAAAGCTGGAATTATAAATGGAGAAAAAAAACCAGAATATAAAAGCAAAAAAAGCAAATTAAGTTGGGGACCAACTATAGATTCTTTTGAAGAAACTGTAGATTATAAAGTGGCAGATTGGGCCTGTAATCAATTAAAAAGAGATTTTGATAGACCTTTTTTTATGGGAGTTGGTTTTATAAAACCGCATTTACCTTGGATAGTACCACAAGAATTTTTTGATATGTACGATGTTAATAAAATTATACCTCCCATAGTTCCTGAAGATGATTTAGATGATATTTTGAAACCTAATGGAGAAAAAGCTTTTCAACCAACAGGAGAGTATAAATGGATTAAAAAGCATGGGTTGGAGAAAGAAGCAACAAGAGCTTATTTGGCTAATATTTCATATGTTGACGCTTGTTTGGGAGTTGTAATGGAGGCTTTGGAAGAGAGCGGATATGCAGATAATACCATTGTGATTATATGGGGAGATCACGGTTGGCATTTAGGTGAAAAACAGCGGTACCTTAAAAATACAACATTTTTAGAAGCTGTTAGAACACCACTATTTATTCGTTTACCTGGAATGAAAAAAGCTGAAGTTGTTGATCAAAATGTAAGTTTAATAGATTTGTATCCTACCTTAGTTTCGTTATGTGGTTTGCCTGAGAAAGCAAACATTGATGGACATGATTTTTCTACAATATTAAAGAATCCAAACTCAAATTGGGATTACCCTGGTATAACAATTACTTCTGAAGGAACTTCAATATTAAAAGGAAAATGGCATTATATGGTCAGTTTAAAAGGAACTGAGCAATTGTATAATATCGAAAAAGATCCAATGGAATGGGAAAATTTAATTTTAAATAAAAATTATAAATCTGTGTTAAAAGAGTTGAAAAAATGGGTGCCTAAAAAACGCCAAATACCTAATAAAACTCATTTTGATAAGCAGAAAAATTATGTAGATGCAGAAGCTGATCCAACAATTAAAGCAACAAGAAATTTAGAAAATCTAAACTAATCATATTAATAAAAGTTATTGAAGAGGTTCTAAATAAGAAATTATAAGTAATTATTTTAGTTTTGTTATGTTAAGTTGTTGAAATAAAAGGGTTTTTGTTTCGAATAATCTAAAGTTGGTTTAATTTCAAAATGCTATTATTTATATTAGAGTTAAGAAAACTTAAAAAGTAACTCCTCCATTATCTTGTGCCTATCATAATTTGTATACTAATATTCTAAAATATAAAGAGTCTTTTTATTATATATGTAATTTATATCATATTTCTTAAAGATAAATTTTAAATATCATCAGGTAGTTTTTTACTATAATTTAAAGGTATTTACTAATAAATTTACAGTTAAATACATTTTCTAAACTAATAGAAACATATTAATTAAGATATAGAGGCACTTTTACGTTGTTGAAAATGTATAACAGATTTAAGAAAATAATACAGATAGATAACTTATGATTTCAAAAAAAACAATCTTAAACGTATTTGTAGCTTTTGTTGCAATGCTATTTATAACTTGTAAAGACCAAGGTGAACAACAAGTTTCAACTGATAAAAAAAATAGAAAACCAAATATTGTTTTGTTATTTGTAGATGATTGGGGTTGGGCAGATGTTGGTTATAGGAATCCGCTTTTTGAAACACCAAATATTGATCAATTAAAAAGAGATGGATTAGATTTTAATAGAGCTTACATTCCTACACCAACTTGTAGCCCTAGTAGAGCAGCAATATTAACAGGTAAAGAGTCTGTTAGAATGGAGATGCCTCGTCATATTTCGGGTAATCCAGAAGTAGAAAAGTATAATTTGTGGCCAAAAGACCCCGTTCAAATGCCTTCAATAAATTATCTGCCTTTAGAAGAGGTAACCTATGCAGAACGTTTAAAAGAATATGGATATTACAACGCGTTTATTGGAAAATGGCATTTAGGTCATCAAGCTCATTTTCCAGATAAGCAAGGTTTTGATGAAGTTTACGGAACCACTAATGCAGGGCATCCTAAAAATTATTATTATCCATTTTTTAAGCCAGAAGATGATCCAAAAGGATTCTTAAAATCGGGATTGAAAGAAGGAGATTATTTAACCGAAGTGCTTACTAATAAGGCTACAGATTTTATTAAGAATTACGATAAACAAGACCCTTTTATGTTGTCTTTTTGGTATTATACCGTTCACGGTCCTTCAATTGGTAAAAAACAATTATTAAAAAAATACCAAGATAAGGGAATGGAAGGAAAGTATGCACATCATGGAGCAATGGTTGAAACGTTAGACAAATCAGTAGGAGAGGTTAGAAAAGCTTTAGAAGAAAAGGGAATTGCTGATAATACTGTAATTATTTTAATTTCAGACCAAGGTGGAGCGTATTCTAATGCTCCTCTAAGTGGAGGTAAAAAAGGTGGTAATACTTTAGGTGAAGGTGGGGCACGTGTTCCTTTTATAGTATTTTATCCCGGAGTTACAAAAGCTAAAAGTGTAACTGAAATACCTGTACAATCTATTGATTTATATCCAACTATAATGGAGATAGCTTCAGGTGAAAAGTTTGATGGAGAAGGTATTCAAGGGAAAAGTTTAATGCCAATTATTAAAGAACAAAAATTTGAAAGTCGTAAGTTATTTTTCTTTAGAAGTTATGAAGATCAGTATGCAGCTGTAATTGATGGAGATTGGAAACTGATTAAATATCATAGTGGGAAATTTCAATTATTTAATGTTACTAAAGATATAAGTGAAAAGAATGATTTAATAGGAAAAGGTTTAGAAATTGAAGAAACATTAAAAATTGCTATTGCTAATTGGGAAAAAGAAGCTGTTCCAGTGTACTAAACAAAAACAAATATAAAATGAAATTATTTAAGCAGTTATTAATTGTCTTTACCGGAGTTATTCTGTTAATTTCTTGTAATAAGAATGAAGCAAAAAAAGAGATTAAACAAGTTAATACTTCCCAAAAAGCTAAGAAATTAAGTAAACCTAATATTGTTTTTTTATTAGCTGATGATATGGGGTATGGTGAATTAGGTGCTTACGGACAACAAACTATAAAAACCCCTTTTTTAGATGATTTGGCTAGTAAAGGTTTACGGTTTACAGACTTTTATGCTGGTACTTCAGTTTGTTCACCTTCTAGAGCTGTGTTAATGACAGGAAAACATACTGGACATGCAAGTATAAGAGGAAATAAAGGGAATATAAACAATAAATGGGATAGAGTTCCACTTAAAAAATCTGAAATTATAATTCCTGAAATGTTAAAAGAAGCAGGGTACCAATCAGCAATGATTGGTAAATGGCATTTAGGTGTGCCAGAAGATGTAAGTACTTGGGCTAAAGGAAGAGGTTTTGATTATGCTGTTCAAGAACAATGGGGAGAAGATAAAAATGGGAATGAGATAGATGAACGTGTTCATTGGGTAAATAATAATCAAGATTCTATTTTTTATAATTATAATGATTACTCTTGTTTAGATGAGTTTAGAACCAATTTTGCATTAGATTATTTAGATAATAAAGATGAAGATAAACCATTCTTTTTATACATGTCTTACAGAATTCCACATGCACATGAATACTTTTTAAGTAAAAATGATTTATATCTAGATAAAATTGAAGAGTGGCCTGAGATAGAAAGACGTCATGCTGCCCGTATAACAATGTTAGATACTCAAATTAAACGTTTATTCTCTAAGTTAGAAGAAAGAGGAGAATTAGAAAATACAATAATTATTTATTCAAGTGATAACGGACCTACTAATGAGAATCATCACGATTATCGATTTTTTAATAGCTCAGGAAATTTAAATGGATATAAAAGAGATGTTTATGAAGGTGGTGTTCGTGTACCAATGATTGCTTATTGGAAAGATAAAATTAAACCAGGCGAGTCTAACCATCCATCAACGTTTTACGATATTATGCCAACTCTAGCAGAAATTGCAGGAATAGAAGCTCCAAAACAAACAGATGGTATTTCAATAGTACCTGAGTTGTTTGGAAAACCACAAAAAAAACATGATTATTTATATTGGGAAATTCAAGAAGGTAAAAGTGTTAAAGGCTTCCGTCAGGCTACTCGTTTTGGAAAATGGAAAGCTGTAAGATATGGAGACAATTATCATACAGAAATTTACGATTTAGAAAAAGATTTATACGAGCAAAACGATATTTCTAATGCCCATCCAGAAATTGTTAGAAAAGCAAATGAGATTTTAAGAAAAGCGAGTGTTAAAGATGAACACTGGCCTTATTCAGGAGGCGTTTTTAAATAAAAAACAGATTTAAATGAAAAATATAATAGTCTATCCTTTCTTGTTATTTTTAGCCATAAACTTAACAAGTTGTAAATCAAAAGAAGAGGAAAGTGTTGAAGTTAAAAAACCAAATATTATTTGGATTATGGCCGAAGATATGAGTACCGATTTAGAGTGTTATGGAATGCCCGCCGTAAAAACTCCAAATCTAAATAAAATGGCAGCAGAAGGTGTTAAGTTCAATAATTGTTTTGTAACCAATTCTATTTGTTCTCCAAGTAGATCTGCAATGATGATTGGTACACATCAAGTAAAAACAAATTCACACAACCATAGAAGTAATAGAGATGTTCCTTTAGATAGCCAATTTACACCATTTACTCAAAAATTAAGAGAGGCTGGATATACTACTATTTTGGGAAATCAATCAGTAATGAAAAAAGGTAGAAAGATTGATGTGAATTTTAAGCATGAACCAATAGGGGAATGGGATGGAAAAACAAAATTTGGACTGTTTGATAAATACGATACAATTAAAAAATCTGATGAACCATTTTTTGCTCAAATTCAATTAGTTGTAACTCATAGAGGCGAATGGTGGAATGAGGTTCGTGAGAAATCTGTCCACCCAGTAAATCCAAATGATGTAGTGTTACCTGAATATTATGCAGATGATCCTGCTATTAGATTAGATTGGGCTAAATATTTAGATCAAGTAGAATATATGGATAATGAAGTAGGAATGATTTTTAAAGAATTAGAAGATAAAGGGCTAGCAGATAATACAATTGTTATTTTTATTGGAGATAATGGGCGTTGTAATATTAAAGGAAAAGGATATTTACACGATGCAGGGTTGAGAATCCCTTATATTATTCATTATCCAAAAGGTTTAGAAGGAGGTCAAGTAAGAGATGATGTTGTGAGTTCAACCGATATTACTGCTACTATTTTAGATTTTGCAGGTGTTGAAATTCCAGATTATATGAGTGGTAAACCTATGTTTTCAAATGATTTTGAGCGTGAGTATGTGTATGCTGCACGTGATTTATGGGATGAAATTCCAGAGAAAATGAGAGCAATTACTTCAAACGAATGGAAATATATTAGAAACGATAAACCAGAAATACCTTTTGATGCACATCAAGCTTATTTAGAGTTTTATCGCCCAGCAGTACATATAATGAGAGGTCTAAAAAAAGAAGGAAAATTAAATAAAAATCAAAGTTTCTTTTTTGAAGATTCAAAACCTTCTGAAGAATTATATAATTTGAAAAATGACCCTCAAGAACTAGTGAATTTAGCTAATAAGCCAAAATATGCTTCAGTTTTAAAAATGATGAGAGCAAAAACAAAAGCTTATGATGAAGAGTTTAAACCAGTAAGTGATATTTACGAACCAAAATCAGTACAAAACACGGTTGATTTAGTAGAATGGATTAAAACCGAAAAACCTGAGGTTTATAAGAAAATGCAACAAGGTGTTGAAGTTGGTTTTAAGAAGTATGGTGCTGAATATAAAAAAATTAAAAAACAAATAAAATAATATATAGATGAGAATTGTTAAATTAATTGGAATTTTATTTTTTACAGTAGTTGCTTTACAATCTTGTAAAAAAGGTACAACACATAAAATAAGTATAAATTCAGATTGGAAATTTAAATTATTGAGTGACTCCAATCTTAATGAAGATAAAATGCATTCAATTGAGTTTGATGACTCAAGTTGGCAACAAGTTAGTTTGCCGCACACAGCAAATATTGAACCACTTGTTGTAAATAACCAATGGCAAGGAATTTGTTGGTATCGTAAAGTTTTTGATGTTCCAAAAAATGAATCGGATAAGAAGGTGTTTTTAGAATTAGAAGCAGCTATGAACTATTCTAAAATATGGATAAATGGATTAGAGGTTTCATCGCATCATGGAGGATATTTACCAGTAGTAGTTGATATTACAAATTATTTAAAAAGTGGTGATAAAAATGTAATTGCTGTTAGATTGGATAATACCGATAATTTGGTAACTGGTCCTAAACCATTAAAAAGATTAGACTTTAATATGTATGGAGGTTTGTATAGAAACGCTTGGTTAACAGTAAAAAACAACGTATATATTTCAAACCCAATTGTAGCAAACAAAGTAGCAGGTGGTGGTATTTTTATTACATATCCAAAAGTTTCTAAAGAAGAATCTACTATAAATGTAAAAACTCATATTGTAAATGAAGATAGAAACGCTAGTAATTTAGAATTAAAACATGCTGTTTATTATAAAAATGAATTGGTTAAAGAAGTGACTTCATCTGATGTTTCAATTATGGCAGAATCAGATGTTGAATTAGAAGAACAAATATCCATTGTAAATGCAAAACTTTGGTCTCCAAAAGATCCAAATTTATACCATTTAGAAACTTCAGTTTTAATAAATGGAGATATTGTAGATAAAAAAACTACGCGTTTTGGAATTAGAGAATTTACTTTTAAAAACGATGAGTTATATATAAATGGTGAAAAAACATTTTTAAGAGGTGTAAATCGCCATCAAGAATATCCTTTTATAGGTTATGCTTTATCTGACAATGCCCAATATAGAGATGCTAAAAAAATTAAAGATGGAGGTTTCAATTACATAAGATTATCTCACTACCCACATTCACCGGCATTTATGGATGCTTGTGATGAATTAGGAATAGTTGTAATTAATGCAATTATGGGGTGGCAGTTTTATAATGATACCGATTCTTTTAGAGACTACTGTTATAAATCTGCTACAAATTTAATTCGTAGAGATAGAAATAGACCGAGTGTTTTAGCTTGGGAAGTTTCTTTGAACGAAACAAAAATGCCTATCTTTTTTATGGAAGAACTCAACAAAATTGTACATGCAGAGTATCCAGGAGAACACGTATACTCTTGTGGATGGATGGATGATGTTTATGATATTTATTTGCAAGCGCGCCAACATAGAATTTTACATCCACATGATTTAAAAGAGAATCAGCCATATTCAGTTTCAGAATATGGAGATTGGGAATATTATTCTAAAAATGCTGGTTTAAATCAAGATAACTTACCAAATGAATTAAGAGATGAAATGAGTAGTAGACAACCACGTGCAAATGGTGAGGTTGGTTTATTACAACAAGCATATAATGTTCAAGAAGCTCATAACGATAATTTAAATACAAAAGCTTATTCAGATAGTTACTGGGTAATGTATGATTATAATCGTGGATACCATGATGATATAGAATACTCTGGCTTAATGGATATTTTTAGATTACCCAAATTTGGATATTATTTTTATCAAAGTCAGAGAACCGTTAAAGATGGTGTAGTTTTAAAACTTGCAACATATTGGAACGAAAAATCACCTATTGATGTAAAAGTGTATTCAAACTGTGATGAAGTAAAATTATTTTTAAATGATAAATTAATTGCAACGCAACAACCAGATTCAGATAAGAATACAACCAATTTAAATCATCCACCATTTACCTTTAATGTTGGTTCTTTTGAAGCAGGAACCCTAAAAGCAGAAGGATTTATTAATGGTAAAAAAGTTGCAGAAGATATAGTAATCACACCCAAAAAAGCAACAAGTTTAAAAGTTTGGTTGGACGAAAGTGGCAAAGCCCCAGAAGCTGGAGTAAATGATGTATTATTTTTATACATTGCTGCGGTTGATGAAAACGGAACTATAGTTCCTGATTTTTCAGAAGAAGTTGAATTAAACTTTGGTGAAAATATAGAAGTGATGAACGTTGGGAAAGTTACAGCTGAAGCAGGTATTGCAACAGCATTGATTAGAATTGGAGCTAAAATAGGGAAAACAAAAGTATCGGTAAAATCAAGAGATTTATTAGGTGAATTAGAGTTAAATATTGAATAATATATTTAAAATGAGTTTTAAAAAAATAAACAATTTAATTCTTTTTATTTTATTATCGGTTAACATAACTGCACAGATTAAACCTGGTTTGGATGTGCGAATAAAAAAAAACTTCAATAAAAATTGGAAATTTATATTAGACGATGCTATAGAATTTAGTAATGAGGATTTTAATGATGCTAATTGGCGAAATATTGATTTACCGCATGATTGGAGTGTTGAATATGAGTTTAGTAAAGAAAATTCAGGAAGGAATGCTTGGCTGCCAGGAGGAATAGGTTGGTATAGAAAAGAATTTAATCTACCCGATAATTACAAAAATAAGCATGTTGAAATTCAATTTGACGGTGCTTATAGACACTCTCAAGTTTGGATTAACGGAGAACATGTTGGAATTCAATATGATGGGTATACAAGTTTTTATTTTGATATTTCACCCTATTTAAAGTTTGGAGAAAAGAATGTTATAGCGGTAAAAGTAGATAATTCTATACAACCAAATTGTAGATGGTACTCAGGATCTGGTATTTATAGAAATACATGGTTGTTAATTTCAGATAAATTACATGTTGCTAATTGGGGTACTTATATTACAACACCAAAAGTGTCAAAGGAAAAAGCAATTGTAAATATTGAAACTACTGTTGAAAATTTTAGAGGAAATGTAGATTTCATTTTGCAAACTACCATATATAATTCAAAAGGTGAAAATGTAGGTTTTACTGAAACAGAAGTTAATGCCAGGCTCTTGAAAAAATACACTTTTGAGCAACAAATAACAATTGATTCACCAAGCTTATGGAGCGATAGAACTCCTAATATGTACATTGCAATTACTCAACTAGTAGTTGATACAAGAGTAGTAGATGATTATAAATCAAATTTTGGTATTCGTAGCATTCGCTTTGATGCAGAAAAAGGGTTCTTTTTAAATGGTGAAAACATAAAAATGAAAGGTGTTTGTCTACATCATGATGCTGGAGTTTTAGGTGCTGCTGTGCCTATTGAAGTTTGGGAACGAAGATTAAAAATTTTAAAGGGTATTGGGTGTAATGCTATTAGAACAGCTCACAATCCAGCTGCTCCAGAATTTATGGATTTATGTGATGAAATGGGGTTCTTAGTAATGAATGAATTTGTAGATAAATGGTATGATAATGTACCTTGGAACACAAAGAAAAGTAGTTTTTTTAACCCAAATGGTTTTGGTGATCCTTATTTTTATCTTGAATGGCAGAAAAATTATCAGCAAACTATTTTTAGAGATAGAAATCATCCAAGTGTTATTATTTGGAGTGTAGGAAATGAAAACCATAGTCCAGGAGATAATCGACAAAATTATGGATTAAAAAAATATGCAAGTTTTGTTAGAACTCTAGATCCAACACGCCCGGTGATATCTGGAATGGAAAGAGGAAAAGATGGAGATCCTGTAAAAAAAGTAAATGATATTATTGAAAGTTGTTCCTATATGGATTTAATAGCTTTAAATTATGGAGAACAATGGTGTAAAGAAATAGGAAGTCGTACACTTGGAAAACTATATATAAGTACTGAAAGTTATGTGTACTTTAATAGTACACCTGAAAAAAGATTTGCTAATATAGAAAAATCACCTTGGTTAGATGTTTTGAAGAATGACTTTAATATGGGGTTGTTTTTGTGGTCTGGTATTGATTATTTAGGAGAATCTAAAAAATACCCAAAACTTGGCTCTGACAGTGGTTTACTCGATTTAGCAGGTTTTAGAAAAGAAGTTTCGTATCTATATGAAGCCTTTTGGTCTGAAAAACCTATAGTTAGAATAGCGGTTTATGAAGGTGATGCTGACGATTTTTCCACATCTGGACGTTGGGGTGTACCACCAATGAATGCAACTTGGAATTTTGAAAAAGGAAAAGCTTACGATTTAGTAACTTATACAAATTGTGATTCAGTAGATTTATATTTAAACGGAAAGAAATTAGGGAATAAAAAATTATCGGAAATTGATAATTTTATTATGAAGTGGAGAGCTATTAATTATCAGCCAGGTTCTATAAAAGCAGTAGGAATTATTAATGGAAAAGAAGTATGTGAATTTGTTTTAAATACAGCAGGTAAACCTCATCATTTTAATTTTAATATCTATAAAAAAGAAGGGTTGAAAAGAGGAGATATTGTACAGGTTGAGGTTGAAGTAGTAGATGAAAAAGAAAATTTAATAAGCCATAAAGAAACTGTATTAAACTTTCATATTGAAGGTGGTGGAGAAATAATTGGTATTTCAAACGGAAGTATAAATGATACAACTGATAACTTTAATACTACTTCAAGATTCACTAAAAAAGGAAAATGTTTAGTAATTATTAAGATTATGAATTCTGTTGATAATAATGTAAAATTAAAAGTGTCTTCAAAAACTGTAGAACAGGAAGTGGTTATTAAACTGAACTAATTTTCTAAGATAAAATACTTATATAAAAAGGTAATTAAGAACTTGTTTTAGGTTTTTTGTTACTTTTTTTGTTTAAAATTTAAAATAATAATAGTTTTCTTTGAGTTTATTATACTGTAAATCAATTAATTATACTTGTGAGTACATTTTATTTACTCTTTAAGACACCTTAGTGTTATTAAATTTCAAATTTTATACTATAAATTAAAAATAACATAAGCTTAACTATAAAAAATGATAAGGTATAAATTAACATCTAAACTTTTAATGATTACTATACTATTAGTAACGGGTTTTTTACTTGCAAGTAATACACAAATAGTAAAAGCAACACCAGTATATTTTAGTGTAGCAATTTCCGACGATGCAACTCCAGCAGTGGTTGCCAGAATATTGGAAGCTAAAGAAAGGCCAATTTCTGAAATAACTTTTGAAAAAGGAACTTATCATTTTTATCCTGATAAAGGTTATGAAAAATTCTGTTATATTTCTAATCATGGAGATTTAATGGTAAAAACACCATTTCCAATTTTTGATTTTAAAAATTTAACAATAAATGGTAATGGTTCGACCTTTATATTTCATGGTGTAATAATTCCTTTTTTAATTGACAATAGTTCAAATATTACTGTAAAAAATGTTTCAATAGATTGGAATGAGGCATTTCATAGCGAGGGACTTATTGTTGCAAATGATAAAGAAAATAAAACTTTTGATATGCAAATATCAGATGAGTATCCTTATGATATAAGAAATGGTGAAATATTTTTTATAAAAGAATACTACGAACATAGTTTAGGGCAATCTATTTTATATGATCCAGATAGAAAAGCTATTGCTTTTGAGACAGAAAAATATACCAATATTTCAACAAAATCAAAGACTTCAATTACTAATAATATTGATAAAATTAAGTACAAATATGAGGTCGATACTAAAGATTTAATTATAAGAAATATTGGCTGGGAGAATAGAGCTAAAGTAGAACAGTTAAAACCTGGGTTAGTTCGAGTTTACGGGCATAAAAAAGAACTACCTCCAGTTGGAATGATTTTAACAATGAAAGGAAGTCAAGGTTATAATCGCGTTTCTCCAGCTTTTAGAGTTACACAAACTAAAGGATTTAATGCACAGAATGTAAATGTACACCATGCTGGAGGTATGGGGATTATTGCTGAAAATTCTTCAGATTTAATATTAGATAATTTCAATGTAACCCCTTCAAAAGGACGTATGGTTTCAACAACAGCCGATGCTACTCACTTTGTAGGTTGTAGAGGGAAAGTAGTATTAAAAAACTGTACTTTTCAAAATCAATTAGATGATGCTTCAAATGTACATGGTACCTATCAAATAATTGTAGATATTATAGATGAATATAGAATTGGAGTAAGAATGGGGCACCATCAACAACAAGGGTTTGTAATAGGGCAGGTGAATGATAATTTAGGTTTTGTACGTTTAAGTGATTCTTTCGATCCTTATAGTAAAGCAACAATTAAAAATATACAATATTTAAATGGAAGGTATCAAATAATTACATTTGATGAGAAACTTCCTACATATTTAAAAACAGGAGATTTAGTAGAAAATTTAGATGCATATCCAGAATTTACTGTAGAGAATTGTAATATAAGTAATAACAGAGCTAGGGGGTTGCTAATTTCTACACCTAAAAAAACTGTGATTAAGGATAGCTATTTTAGTACTGAAATGGAAGCTATTTTAATTCCTGTTGAAAGTAGTAGCTGGTACGAGTCTGGAAGCGTCAAAGATTTAGTGATTGAAAATAATACTTTTCAAGATTGCCAACATAGTGGTTTTAATAGAGGAGTTATTCGTTTTGATACCGATGATGATAATCAAAATATAGCATTTAAAAATATTGAAATTACTAATAATAAATTCAATCATTTCGACAATTTAATTTTACAAATTATAAATACCGATGGTTTATTATTTAAAGGTAATTCAATTATAAACTCAGGTAATTTTCCAATGTTATACCCAGAAAATCCAGCAATTAAAATAGAACATTCAAAAAATATAAAATTTCAAAAGAATAAATATAAAGGAAAAGCAAATGTTATATTAAAAGCTGATGAAAAATTACAGAGTTTAAAATTTAGATAAAATTAATTAATACAAACCAAACCAAAGTTAATCAAATGAAAAACAAAAGATTATTTATTTCAAACAAAGTAAGAGGTAGTATACTTTCTGCTGTATTTGTGTTTTTGTTTACCATAAGTTTACAAGCGCAAGAAATTACAGTTCAAGGGGTTGTTACTGCTGTTGAAGACGGATTTCCTATACCAGGTGTTACAGTACTTGTTAAAGGTACAAATACTGGAACTACTACTAATTTTGATGGACAATATTCCATTGTAGCAAAAAAAGGAGATATTTTAGTATTTAGTTTTGTTGGAATGACTCCTAAATCTATTAAAGTAGAAAAAAGTCAACTCAATATCTCAATGGCTTCAGATACTCAAAGTTTAGATGAGGTAGTTGTAATTGGATACGGTACTGTTTCTAAAAAAGAGTTAACAGGAGCAGTTTCTCAAATTAAAGCAGAAAATATAGAAGAATTTGTAGCATCAGATGTAGCATCAATGTTACAAGGTCAAGTTGCAGGTGTTAATATTACTAGTGCTTCGGGGGAACCTGGATCAGAATCAAGCATTCAAATTAGAGGTATTACTTCTTTAGGAGGCTCAAATACTCCTTTGTTTGTTGTTGACGGTATTCCACAACAAGGAGATCCAGGCTTAAGTGCTAACGAAATTGAAACTATTGATGTGTTAAAAGACGCCGCTTCTGCAGCAGTTTATGGAACAAGAGGTGCAGCGGGGGTTATTTTAATAACAACTAAAAAAGGAAAAGTAGGAAAAACAAATGTTAGTATTGATGCAAATTATGGGGTGCAACATTTAGGAGAAGATGTTCCTTTAATGAATACTAATGATAGAGTATATTTTGAAAATATGAGATATGCCTATACAGATTGGAATTATGAACCAGGACCAAGTAAAAATCCAGAATGGTTAAATAATGATAATAAATTTAGCGATTATGTATTGGTAGATAATGCAAGTACACAGCAATACTCTTTAAATGTTTCAGGAGGTACAGGAGATTTTTCATACAATGCTGTAGGTGGATTTTTTAATCAAGAAGGTGTATTGTTAAATTCAGGATATAAAAGATATAATGGACGTGCGACAACTTCATACAATGTAGATAAATGGAAAATTACTTCAAGTATTGCGTTTACTATACAAGATACTGAAAGAGCCAGTAATGGTTTAATTGTAAATGCACAACGTTATCCATCATATTACCCAGAAGTTGACCCTGATGCAAGTGAAGTTTTTACTGATGGTACAGGAGGTGTTACTACACCGTTAAATATACTAGTAAATAGTTTAAAGAGAAAAGATAATAGTAAAAGTGATCGTTTAAATACAAGTTTAAGTGTTACAAGAAAGTTAATGGACCAATTAAAACTTACATCAAACGTAGGAGGATCCACTACTAATTATTTAAGAAATATTTTTGTACCTCCTTATACGGTTACTAATGTTTTAGAGGGAACAAGTGAAGTAGATCCAACAAAAAGTTATGTACAAGCAACTACATCTAGAGCAACAACTTTTTCTTTTGATGTAGGGTTAGATTATAAAGAATCTTTTGGAAATCATACTGTAGGTGCTGTATTAAATGGTTCTGTTTATGAGAACAGTTATGAAACTTTTACAGCTTATAAACAAGGTGTAACAAATGAAAATGTAGAAGTGTTAAATGGGGCTACAATTAATCCTGATGCTTACTCAGGATTTAATTATAATACTAAAATATTAAGTTTTTTAGGAAGAATTCAATATGATTATAAAGGGAAGTATTTATTTTCTGGTGTTATTCGTAAAGATGGTTCTTCTAAATTTGGTGAAGCAAATCGTTGGGGTACATTTCCTTCAGTTTCTTTAGGTTGGAATGTTTCTGATGAAAACTTTTGGGAATCAATTAAGCCCATTGTAAATAATTTTAAAATTAGAGCTAGTTATGGTACTGTAGGTAATGAAAGTTTTCCTGCTTACGAATATTCAAGTAGTATTGAACAAGGAAGTGATTATATTTTTGATGAGTCTGATAACTATGTAAATTATGGCTCTTCTATAAAATCCTATGCTAATAGAGATGTTAAATGGGAAACTTCTGTTCAACAAAACCTTGGTTTTGATTTTTCTTTTCTTAAAAATAGTATAACGTTAACAGCAGATTATTATATAACCAATAAAGATGATATGTTGTTTCAAGTTGAATTACCTGGTTCTGCAGGAGCTTATTATGATCCAAGTATTACATTAAATGTTGGTGATATGAAAAATACAGGTTTAGAAATAGCTGCAGGATATCAAAAAACTTTTGGTAAACATAAGTTACAAGCAAATGCTGTTTTTGCAATGAATGATAACGAAATTACAAGTATGGAAGGTGATAGAAATTTAATCTATAACTCAAATTCTACATTAATTTCCGGAGATACTAATTCAATGGTTACAGTTTTAGCTGAAGGATATGAAGCAGGTGCTTTTTGGTTATATGAAACAGATGGAGTAATTCAAACCCAAGAGCAATTAGATGCATATAGAAAATATCCTTCAAAAATAAATGCAGATTTTGGAGATTTAATATATGTAGATCATAATGATGATGGAGATATAACTGTAGAAGATAGACATTATATGGGAAGTGGACAATCTGATTTTGAAATTGGATTTAATTTTAAATGGATTTATAATAATTTCGACTTTACAATGAATTGGTATGGTTCAAGTGGAGCAGAAATTATGAATGGTACAAAAGCAGCAACATATACGTACGCTACGCACGGAGATCTTGTAAATATGTGGACTCCAGAAAATCCAACATCAAATATTCCATTGTGGACAGGAGATTCTAAAAGTGGTCTACCTAATTTAGTTGCTACTACAGATTATTGGCTTGAGGATGGTGATTATATAAGATTGAAATTAGTTTCTATAGGGTATACAATTCCAAAAAAGAAATTAGAAAAATTAAATATTTCAAATTTTAGAATTTTTGTTTTGGCTCAAAATGCATTAACATTTACTAAATATGAGGGATATGATCCTGAAGTAGGAGGGTCTAACGTAGCTAGAAATGGAATGGATGTTTCAAGATATCCTTTAGCTTCATTATATAGTTTAGGTATTAAATTTAATTTTTAATAATAAAAATATTCACATGAAAAAACATATAATATATTTTATAAGTATAATTGCATTAACATTCTCAGTGCAATCTTGTTCAGATTATCTAGAAGAAGATAATCCAAATAATATATCAGCAGATATTTACTGGTCAAATTTAGAAGAAACAGATGCTAATTTAACCTCAGTATATGGAGCGATGTTAAATCACTTTATTTTATTCTATAATGTTGAATCTTGGAGAAGTGATATAGCATATCCAAAATTTAGAACAAGTCCTTTAGGTACAGGACAACCTTGGTATTATAAAACATTTAGTAATACAAATAAAGAAGTTAGTCAAAGATGGGATGCTATGTACCAAGTTATTTTTAGAGCAAATCAAGTAATTGAAGGGCTAAATAATATGGATGAAGAGTATAAGAGTGATGCTAGATGGACAGAGCAAATGGGGCAAGCCCGATTTTTTAGAGGTTTAGTTCATTTTTACTTGCATTCAAGTTATAATGAAGGTAAAATTGTAATTAGAGAATCTGTACCTGGAAATGCTGAGGAATTTTCAAAGCCAGTATCTTCATCTGAAGAAGTAATTGCTTTTTTTAGAGAAGATTTACAATATGCATATGAAAATTTACCAGCTCAGTTTGAGCAAAAATCAAGAGTTACAGCGGGTACAGCAGCAACTATTTTAGGAAAAAGTTACCTATACACTGAAGAATATGAAAAAGCAAAAGAATATTTAAGTGATGTTATAAATAATGGAGCTTATGGTTATAGATTGTTAGAAGGAGATGAAGTTAACTTGTTATTTACGTCAGCTGGAGATTATAATGATGAATCTATTTTTGAATTAAATTATTCAGCTGTACAGCAAACAGAAGAAACACAATGGGACGAAGAAAGTTTCTTTACAAGATGGGCTAGATATACTGCACCAACTGGAATTATACAAGGTGCAAGTGAATTTGTTCCAGCAGCTTGGCTTACATATGAATATTCAACGGAACCTTTAGATTCTCAAGACAACCGTAATTATGTAGATGATGGGGCAGGGGGGCTTAAATTAAGAGATATTCCATTAAGAGGAGCGCAAATGATAGCTGTTGTAAACGATAATCAATCTGAATACTACAAATATGCTGCGGCTAATCAAGTGGCAGGGTTTACAAATACAATATTTTCGAATTTTAAAAAATTCACAAATCATGACATTGTAACAAAAGAAGCTGAAGTAGGCGATTCACCATGGAAATCAGGAAAAAATGTTGTTGTTAATCGCTTAGCAGATGTTTATTTAATGTATGCAGAATGTTTAATTAAAACAGGAGATATTGACGGAGCTTTAAAATATATTAATAAAATTCGTCAACGTTGGGGGTTAGTATTACTAGGTGAAGATGATGGATCGGGACATGATTTTAATGGTATAACTTATACAGAAGAAACTTTAATGGAACAACTAATGTTTGTTGAACGTCCATTAGAACTAGCTTGTGAAGGTTTTGATACTAGAACAATAGATTTGAGAAGATGGGGAGTTACAAAACAACGTTTTGAAGATTTAGCAGCTTTAGATTTTAATTTAATTGATTATTCTTATACAACTGAAGAAGGAACTACAGCTAAACGGGCAGCAAGTTTACTTCAATTAGGTTTAAGTGAAGATCCTTCTAATAATAAAATAACAATTAAAGAATATGTGCAGGCTGCGGCCAATTATAATGAAGGTTTACACGGATATTTACCGCTTCCTTTAACTGAAGTATTAAATAATTCAAACGTAAATTAACTAATTTAAAATCAATAAAATGAAAAAAATATTAATCATATCACTATTATTTTTAACCTTAGGCTTTACTATAGGTTGCGAAGATGATTATGAAGCACCTTTCGGAGATTATTCAAGTTTTTCTTGGTATACTGGTGATGGAGTAGCAGCAAATTTTGATCTTACAGAGAAACAAATAAACATAGATAATTATATTGCTTTTTACGATGTTTCACAAAATGCAATAAGTCATAAATGGACAATCCCAGCTTCTTGTAATTTTTTAAATAAAGAGATTACAGATAAAGATTCAATTTATACACCTTTTATAATTCCGGGAACTGAATCAGCTGAAGATTTAGCAAATGTGCTTTTTGTTGAGCCTGGTATTCAAGAAGTAGTTCTTACAAATGTTTTTAAAGATTCTGTAGCAAATTCTTCAAAACTTTCAGATGGTTCATGGGAAATTGAACAAAAATTTACAGTAGATGTTTTTGCTAATCCAAATCCTGCTTGTGAAATTTTTAAATACGATTATTCAGATCCGTTAAACCCAACATTGGTAAAGGTATTAACATTAACACAGGATCAAATACCTTCAGAAGAAGAAATTGATTCTTGGCAAACAGTATCTATTGAAGCAGGTCAAGATTTAATGTATGTAGATAAATCAACTGAAGGAAGACCAACAGGAACAAAATGGTATCTTGACGGAGGAAAACCAGAAACAAGTGGAGGTGATACTGCAGTTGTAAAATATAATAAGCTTGGAGAATTTACAAGTTATATGGAATCCATTAGAGCTGGTGAAGAAGTTCCTAAAAAAACAATATCAAAAATAATTCCTTTAAAAATTGAAGTATTACCATCTACAGCACCGTTTGTAAGAACAGGTAAAGTTAGTATTACAGATAATGTAATTTCTTTTAGCGTTACTGGAGAAGTAGCTGCTTTGGTACAACAAGAAGATTTTTTTACAGTACATGTAACTAATGAAACAGCTGGTTTTGACCAAAATATTGCTGTAAGCTCAGCTAAAATTAATTCAGAAGATGCTACTATTATAGAATTAACATTAGCAGAACCAGTTTATAATACAGATACTATAACACTTGCTTATTCTGGAGGAAATATAGTTTCAGTAGATTCTAGAGTGTTAGATGACTTTGAGCCAACTATAGTTACTATGGACTTAGGAAGTAATGTGTTAGTAGAATCGTGGGCTGGATTTGAAAATGCTTCTTCTTCAGGAAATACAACTAGAAAAGCAGATTGTGATGGTTATTGGGTTGGAGCTGCTAATGATAATTTAGGATTGCCATTTTATAGAACTACTGATAAATTTTATGAAGGTGAAGCATCTATGAAATATGAAAGCGCAGACGGAGTGGTAACTGTAGCGTTACAAGGATCAGATTTTTCTAAACCTAATGGAATAGAAGCAGGTACTTACAGAGTATCTTATATGGTTTACCTTGAGCCAGGTAATACTATGAAAACATTCACTAACATTATTCAAAAACCTAGTCAAGAAATAGTTTGGGATATTGAAAATTTACCTCGTGGTGAATGGATTGAAATTAGTCAAGATATCACAACTGCAGCTATTGCATCGGGAACAAGATTTGATTTAAAAGTTGTAGTATCTAATAATTCAGATGCTGTAGGATTGCAAAAAATGTATTTTGATAATTTAAGTTGGGTGAAATTAATTCCTAGATCATAAATACAAGAAATGTCTGTTGAAAAATATATTTTCAACAGACATTAGTATATAATTTAATATATGTAAAATATGAAAATCAATTTTTTAAGAAAAATCAGTAGCTTATTAGTTCTTATTGTAACAATTTCAAGCTTGATTTCTTGTAAAGAAAAGGAAAAAGAGGTTGAAATAGTAACAACTCAAGAAAAACCTAATATTGTTATTATTTATTTAGATGATTTAGGTTATGGAGATTTAAGTTCTTTTGGTGCAACAGAAATTCAAACACCTAACATAGATGCTTTAGCAAATGAAGGTGTTAAATTCACCAATGGGTATGCAACTTCAGCAACATGTACACCTAGTAGGTTTGGATTGTTAACAGGGGTGTATCCTTGGAGAAATAAAAATGCGAAAATATTACCAGGAACTGCTCCTTTACTAATTAGTACAGAGCAACAAACGTTACCAAAAATGTTAAAAAAACAAGGGTATCAAACAGCAGTTGTTGGTAAATGGCATTTAGGGTTGGGTACAGGTGTTGTAAATTGGAATAATAGAGTATCTCCAGGACCAAATGAAGTTGGTTTTGATAGTTCTTATATAATGGCAGCAACTCAAGATCGTGTTCCAACTGTTTATATAGAAAATGGTAATGTTGTTGGGTTAGATAAAGAAGATCCTATTCAAGTAGATTATAAAAATAATTTTGAAGGTGAGCCTACAGCTATTACAAATCCAGAAAAGCTAACAATGAAGTGGCATCATGGTCATAATAATAGCATTGTAAATGGCATACCAAGAATTGGATATATGAAAGGTGGAGAAGGTGCAAAATGGAGTGATATTGATATGGCCGATCATTTTTTAGAAAAAGCACAAGAATATGTAAAAACACATAAAGACAAACCTTTCTTTTTATATTATGCAATGCAGCAACCTCATGTGCCTAGAACGCCAAACCCAAGATTTGTTGGTAAATCTGGAATGGGACCACGTGGAGATGTTATTTTAGAAGCGGATTGGTGTATTGGAGAATTTATGAAAACCTTAAAAGATGAAGGCTTGTTAGAGAATACATTAGTTGTGTTTTCAAGTGATAATGGTCCTGTTTTAAATGATGGTTATTTTGATGATGCCGTTGAAAAAATAGGAAACCATGATCCTAAAGGTGGTTTTAGAGGTGGTAAATACAGTATTTTTGAAGCCGGAACAAGAGTTCCTTTAATAACATATTGGAAAGGAAAAATAGAACCAACAGTTTCTGATGCTATTATTTGTCAGATGGATTTATTAGCTTCTTTAGCAACTTTAACAGGTACTACTGAAGAGTCTACAGATAGTAAAGATCTATTAAATACCTTTTTAGGAGAAACAGATAAAGGAAGAGATAATTTAATAATTGAAGCTACAGGGAAAACAGCTCTAAGAAGTGGAGATTGGGTATATATACCAAGTTATAAAGGTGAAAATTTTAGAGAAAAAGTAGGTATTGAGGTTGGTAACTTCCCTTATGAACAATTATATAATGTAAAAGAAGATAAAGGTCAGCAAAATAATTTAGCGGAATCTAATCCTGAAAAACTTTTAGAACTGAAAAATATTTTTGAAAAGTTAAGAGGGAAAGATTATAAAACAGGAGTTAAAGAAGTTCAGTTTAGATAGTTTCAGAGCTATCTATAATTAATGAGATATTTTATTAAGAGCAATTTTAAAGGTATTTAACAGCTCTAGTAGCTTTTAAATGCCTTTTTTAATAGATTAATTTAAAAGTACCAATTATATAAAATATGAAGAATAAAATAATATTACTTGCTGTACTTGTTTCTACAATAGGAATTTCATATTCTCAAGTAAAAGAAAAAATGAATGTTTTAGGTCAAAATAAACACCCAAATATTATTTATATTTTGGCTGATGATATGGGAATTGGAGACATAGGAGTTTATGGACAAACAAAGATTCAGACTCCAAATATAGACCAAATGGCTTTTAATGGAATGAAGTTTACACAACATTACAGTGGAGCAGCCGTATGCGCCCCTTCTAGATCAACTTTAATGACAGGGCAACATACAGGTCATACACCAATTAGAGGGAATAAAGAGGCTTCCAATGGTCAAGAAGGACAAGTGCCATTGCCTAAAGATGCACTTACATTGGCAGAGATTTTAAAAGATAAAGGTTATACTACCGGAATGTTTGGAAAATGGGGGCTTGGTTTTGGAGAAGGAGATCCAAATAATCAAGGTTTTGATGAGTTCTACGGTTATAATTGTCAAAAATTAGCACACAGGTATTATCCACCATATTTAAACCATAATCAAAAAAGAGATTCATTAAAAGGCAATGACGGTATAAATACAGTTGTTTATTCACAAGATAAAATACAAGAATATACGCTTAAGTTTTTAGATGAAAATAAAAATAAATCATTTTTTGCCTACGTTCCTTTAGCGTTACCACATACAGAATTAATTTCACCAAAAGACTCAATTTTTGCTATGTATGATGGTAAATTTGAAGAAATACCTTATACCGAAGACAATAAATATACTTCTGATTATGGCCCAAATATGGTATGGTACGAGTATAGTTCTGTTGAAAAGCCAAGAGCTACATATGCTACTATGGTTTCAAGAATAGATGCTTATGTTGGTCAAATTATTAATAAAGTACATGAATTAGGTATTGCAGACAATACAATAATAATGTTTGCAAGTGATAATGGACCAACACAAGAAGGTGGAGCAAACCCTGATTTTTTTAATAGTACTTCTGGATTTAGAGGTTATAAGAGAGATTTGTATGAAGGTGGAATAAGAGCTCCTTTTATTGTTGTTTGGCCTAATAAAATAAAAGAAGGAAGCGTTACAAATCATGTATCTGCATTTTGGGATATTGTTCCAACTATAACAGAAATTGTTGATGCTGAAGTACCTGAAAATATTGATGGAATTTCATTAGTACCTACATTATTAAATAAAAATAGCCAAAAAGAGCACGATTATTTATATTGGGAATTTAATATTAGACAAGGTAGAAAAGCTGTTAGAATGGGACCATGGAAAGGTGTGTGGTACAATATAAATAATAAAAATAAACAAGGAGAATTAGAGTTGTATAATTTATTAAGTGATGAAGCTGAAACTACAAATGTATCAGCAAAATATCCAGAAATTACAGCTAAAATAAAGCAGATAATGATTAAAGAGAGTGAAGCTTCAAAATTGTTTCCATTTGAATAATAATTTTTTTTTAATGAATTATTCCATAAATACATTTTAAATATAAATTAAAATAGCATAGAAATAATAGAATATTTATTTCATAAAAGTTGTTAAATATTAAAGAGCTGATTTATTTCAGCTCTTTTTGTGTTTATAAATTGATTTTTAGTTTGTTAAGGCTTCTAATTTTGTTTTAAACTCACTTTCTAATTACTAGGTTTTTCTAACTAAAATAAGTTTTAAGCAAACTAATTTTAAAGTAATTATTCTTCATTTTTATACTTCTATAGCTCTCGTGTTTCATTTTTAATAGTGTAATAAGCTATGTCTTTGTAAGGATAAAATAAGGTGAATAAAGGGTAAATTTAAACAATACGAAACCATGAATTTAAGCGTATTTTGTATGTATAAATAAATTCAAAACTTTAATATTTAACTATTTAAACTCATAAAATGGAATATAAATTTAGTCATATAGGAATACCAACTACAGAAGATATGGAATGGGATGGTTTTTGTGAACCTGGAAAATTTCATTATACAGACTTTAATAAAGATGAGTTTAATGTTGAATTTGTAAAGTTTGATAAAGATAGCTTGGTGTCTGAAATGGTAAAAACAATGCCGCATGTTTCTTATCTAGTAGGTAATATTGAAAATGCAATTTTGGGTAGAAAAGTTTTAGGGGAAATTTTTTCACCTGCCGAAGGAGTTCGGGTTGTCTATATTAATAATAATGGATCTCCTATAGAATTTTTGGAAATAAAAGAATAATTTAAATTAGGAAAAATAGATAATTATGTATCCAATAAATCAACAGGCTATGTCACCTGAAATTATTAAAAAAATTGATGAAGCTGGTATTATAGCGGTTCTTATCATTGATGATTTAAAACATGTAGTGCCAGTTTCTAGAGCACTTTTAGCAGGAGGAGTTGATACAATAGAATTAACACTTCGTACGCCTGTAGCATTAGATGCTGCACGATTAATAAAAAAAGAAGTACCAGAAATTTGTCTAGGTTTTGGAACTGTTTTAACAAAAGATCAAGTGAGTGCTGTTGTAGATGCAGGAGCAGATTTCGCTGTTTCTCCAGGTTGTAACCCTAAAATTATAGCAGAAGCTAGAAAACAAGGATTGTCTTTTGCACCAGGAATTATGACTCCAACAGATATTGAGATGGCATTAGAGGAAGGGTGTAGAGTTTTAAAATATTTTCCTGCAGAATCTTCAGGAGGTATGGAACACTTAAAAAATATGGTAGCTCCTTATCAATATTTGAATCCAACTTTTATACCATTAGGAGGATGTAACTTAGATAATGCAAGCAGTTATTTAGAATCACCTTTAATTACGGCAATAGGAGGGTCTTGGGTGGCAAAACGTTCGTTAATTCAATCTGAGAATTGGGCAGAAATAACAAAAAATGCCAAACAAATAAGAACTTTAATTAAAAGTATTAAATCACAAAAACAACGTTAATAAGCACTTTGAATTTTAGTTTTTAAACCTAACAAAAAAGCACTTATTACGGATCAATAAAAAAAGAATTAACAATATGAATACAATTGTAACATTTGGAGAAATAATGGGGCGCATAGCTGCTCCTGATAATTTACGATTAAGACAAACACGTCAGTTTGATATGACTTATGCAGGTGCAGAAGCAAGTGTAGCTGCATCAATTTGTAATTTTGGAGGAAATGCACGTTATGTTACAGCTTTGCCAAAACATGCCTTAGCTGAAGCAACTATCGATGCTGTTCGTTCTGTGGGTGTAGATACACAATATGTATTACGAACAGATAAAGGTCGTTTAGGATTATATTTTCTAGAAACAGGAGCTAATCAAAGACCAAGTAATGTAATTTATGACCGTGCAGATTCTGCAATAGCAATTACACCAGTTGAAGCATATGATTGGGAAAATATTTTTAAAGGAGCAAGTTGGTTGCATTTAAGTGGAATTACACCAGCATTGTCTAAAAATGCTGCAGAAGCTACTTTATATGCTGCAAAAAAAGCAAAAGAAACAGGAGCTTCTGTTTCAATAGATTTAAATTTTAGAGGAAAATTATGGGATTGGGACAGCTCTAAATCTGCTCGTGAATTAGCTCAAGAAACAATGCGCAAAATTTTACCATATATTGATGTTGTTATTGGGAATGAGGAAGATTGCTATGATGTTTTAGGAATTAGAGCTGGGAATACAGATGTACATACTGGAAAATTAGATACCTCTCGTTATCCAGATGTAGCACGTCAAGTTGTTGAACAATTTCCAAATGTAAAAAAAGTTGCAATTACTTTACGTGAAAGTTATTCAGCTTCACATAATAATTGGGGAGCTATGCTATATGATACGGCTACAGATAAACCTTTTTTTGCACCTTTAGATTTAAATAATAAGTATCAATCGTATGAAATTAAAAATATTGTTGACCGCGTTGGAGGTGGAGATTCATTTGCTGGTGGTTTGGTTTTTGCGTTAACAACTAAAGGACTCTCTGAGCCTCAAATTGCTGTAAAATATGCGGTAGCAGCTTCTTGTTTAAAACATTCAATTAAAGGCGATTTTAATTATTCTACACGTTCAGAGGTAGAATCTTTAATGCAAGGTTCTGGATCTGGTAGAGTTGTTAGATAGTTATAAGAATATTAGGTTGTAATATTGTTTGATAGTGAAGTTTATAAGTATTTACTGGTTATTCTAAATAGGATAACCAGTAATAGTATAACTACCAGAATAAATAAATTATGTTGAAGGTATTATTTATAATATACTTTTAGTTGATAAACAATAGATGTATTATTAATAGATATAGAAACTTTTTAGAGGTAAAGTAAAAGTAAGAAGTATTAAAAAAAGAATAATGAAAAAAAAAGAATTTAGTTTTGTTGTAATTGGAATCTTACTCTTAGTGTTTTTTTTAAGTTGTAAAAGTACTATTAATACAGCAAAAGACGACAAAAATATTGAGCTATTACCTTTATCAGATCAATCCAATAAAGGAAATTGGGTTTTAAACACAGATGTTAGTGATGAATTTGATGCTGCTGTTATAGACGAAGATAAATGGTATATAGTAGGAAAGTTTGAAAATGGGAAACCTGTATATAAAGATCCAGATTATCCTAATAAAAAAGTTTGGAAAGGTCGCGCTCCTTCTCAATTTTCAGGTAAAAATTATAGATTAGAAGATGGAAAGTTAATTTTAGAAACACGTTGGGAACCCGATTTTCCTTTTAGTGATGATAATAAGCAAACCTGGGGATCTGATAATAAAATTGAAAAATATGAAAATATAACCACAGCTTGTTTTATTGGGAGAAGAAATTTTAAATACGGTTATATGGAGATTAAAAGTAAAGCTGCAGATGCAGAAATTACTAGTGCTTTTTGGGCAACAGGTAGCCAAACCGAACTAGATATTTTTGAACAGTTTGGAGATCACCGTCAAAAAGGAAAAGAATGGAAAGATCGTGAGCTTTGGTGGTCAATTCATGATTGGAGTAGAGAAGGGAAAGGTAAAACAGTTTATACAGAACGTTTAGATTATGGATTTAGAGTAGCAGATGATTTTCACGTATATGGAATTGAGTGGGATGAGAATGGATTAAAATTATATGTTGATGGTAAGTACAAAACTGGAGCTACAAAAGAACAAGTAGATGCTTATGCTAAAGATAAAGGATTGCCTAATGGTTGGGTTTTAGACGGGCCAATTCATATTTGGTTAGATCAGGAAACATTTCCATGGCATGGTGTTCCAGATTCTAAAGAAGATTTAGAATTAAATAGCCCTGAGGGAGAAAAAGACGATGGTGTTGTAGATTTTGAGATTGAATATGTTAGGGTATGGCAAAAAAACAAAAGTAATTTATAAACATAATAATAATTTAAAATTAAGTGAGATGAAAAAAGTAATATTATTAATAATTTTATTAGTAACAGTTAGTACTACATTTGGTCAAAAAATAAAAACACAACAAAAAAAAATAAACCATTTTGTTGAAGCAGCAACAAAAGAGTATGATTTAAATAAAGATCAAGTAAAAGAATTAGTAGAATTTAGAACTGAAATGGTTCAAAGTTATTTAGATCTTAATAAGGCTGTAAAAGAAGGATTGTCAAAAGAAAATAGAAAAGTTAAAAGCCAAGAAATTAGTAAAACTTTTAATACAAAGTTTATTAAGTTGGTTGGAAAATCTTATAAAGAAATAGCACCTTTTTTAGCTAAAATGCGCGAAGAGTTAAAAAATATATAAGTCACATAGAAAGTCTTTAATGCTATTTTAGAATTAAAGACTTTCTTCTTCAAAAAGATAACCTATAATTATGTTTCGTATCAATACTTTTAAATTATTAATGTGTTGTATTGCTTTTGTATTAAGTGCTTGTACAACAACAAAAAAGAAATTAGTTACAGTATCAGAAATAAAACCAAACATATTGTTTGTTTTATGTGATGATTTAGGGTATGCCGATGTTGGTTTTAATGGTTCTCCAGATATTAAAACTCCAAATTTAGATGCGTTAGCTAATAAAGGAACTATCTTTAAATCTGCCTATGTAACACATCCTTTTTGTGGACCAAGTAGAGCAAGTATAATGACTGGTCGTTATCCGCATACAATAGGATCTCAGTTTAACTTACCTCCAAATAGTGAAATTATTGGAGAAGGAATAGATGTAAACGAAAAGTTTATAAGTTCGACTTTACAAGATGCTGGATACTATACAGGAGCATTAGGAAAGTGGCATTTGGGGGCTGTTGAAAAATACCACCCAAACAATAGAGGATTCGATGATTTTTATGGATTTTTAGGAGGAGGTCATAATTATTTTCCTGAACAATTTATGAAAGCTTATGAAATTAGAAAAAAAGCAGGAAACAAACATATTTTCGAATATTTATTGCCATTAGAACATAATGGAGAAGAAGTTGTAGAAACAGAATACGTTACAGATGCTCTGTCTAGAGAGGCCGTTCGTTTTGTTAATGATGCAGCTAAAACCAAAAAACCATTCTTTTTATATTTATCATATAATGCACCTCATACACCTTTAGAAGCTAAAAAAGAAGATTTAAAGTTGTTTGAATCTATTAATGATGAAAAAAGAAGAACTTATGCAGCAATGGTTTATGCAGTTGATAGAGGAGTTAAAAAAGTGGTTGAAGCATTAAAAGAAACGAAACAATTAGAGAATACCTTAATTATATTTTTAAGCGATAATGGAGGTAGATTAGATCAAGGAGCAAATAATTTTCCTTTAAAAGAAGGAAAAGGAAGTACCTATGAAGGTGGGTTTAGAGTTCCTATGTTTTTCTATTGGCCAAAACATATTGCTGCCGGAAAATATTATAACTACCCAGTTTCTTCATTAGATTTTTATCCAACCTTATCTTATTTAGCAGGAGCATCTATTTCAAAAGATAAAATATTAGATGGTAAAAATATATGGAAAAATATTCAAGAAAATAGTAATGCTAGATTCGGAGAGCCAATTTTTGCAATGAGGCATCAAAAAGGATTTACTGATGCAGCTATAAGAATTGATGAATGGAAAGCTTTAAAAATTCACAGACAACATTGGAAATTGTTCAATATTGAAAATGATATTTCTGAAACCATTGATTTAAGTTTGAAACATCCAGAAATTTTAACAAAATTGGTAAAGCAAAGTAAAGATTGGAGCACAACTCATTCAAAACCTTTATGGTTTCATAGTGAAAAAACAGGCAAAGATTGGGAATCATTAAATATGCCAGATTTTGATACTCTTTTTCAAATTGAAAAATAAAAGAGATTGTTTAATTCTAGCATTGTAGTAGGGACTATAAAATTATTTTTAACACGGAGCTTCAATATAATATAAGTTATTACAAATCAAAAATATATTTATTATATTTGTAATAGATGAAATTAGTAGTTAAAAATTCAGAAAAACCTATAAATAAGAAACTATTTATCGAAAATAGGGAAGTTCCTTGTTTAGATGCATCATGGCATTACCATCTAGAATATGAATTGTTGTATATTTCACAAAGTAGTGGAATTCGTTTTGTAGGAGATAGCGTTTCCCCTTTTTTACCTGGTGATTTAGTTTTAGTAGGTCCTTATTTACCACATTTATGGAGAAATGATATTTCATATTATAAAGATAATGAAGCGTATTTTGTAAAAACCATAGTCACTAAGTTTAGTAAAGATTTTATTGGAGAAAACACTTTTGAAAGTGTAGAATTTAAGGAAATCAATAAAATGCTTGATGATTCTAAATATGGCGTAGCTTTTGGTGAAAAAACTAGTAAAAAGATGCATCAAGACATCATGAATATTGCTAATCTTAAACCAGTGGAGCAAAGTATAAAGTTATTAGAAATTCTTCATAGACTCTCAATAGTTAAAGATAAAAAACTACTTTCGTCTTCAGATATGAGACAATTTACTTCAGAAAATTCACAAAGAATAGACAATGTCTTAAAATTTATTTCTGATAATTATGTTAGTTATATTAGTTTAAACGATGTGGCTGAAGTTGCTTGTATGACTACAAATTCTTTTTGTCGTTTTTTTAAAAGAATGACTAATAAATCCTTCACTCAATTTTTAAATGAAGTTAGAATAAGAAATGCTTCTAGATTGCTTATTCAAGGTGATTTACCTGTTTCTGAAGTTTGTTATATTGTAGGATATAACTCCATTACAAACTTTAATAAACAGTTTAAACAAATTATGGGATGTACACCTAATAATTATCGAAAAACTATTTAATTCTACCATTTTTTAATGGGGTAAAATAATGTAGTCAGAAGGTAAATTTAACCATTTCTTAACAAAAATATTGCACTTACTTTGTATAAATAACTAAAGGAAATCATTTATTATATTTTGATTTTAATGCTTTTGTTGCTTTTTATTTATTAAAAATAAATTGCAGTTAAAATACTATATATCAACATGTAAGGTTGAATTTTGTTATTGATAATTTATTATGTATAAATTAAATCAAACTTATAATAGTAAAATTAAACTAACTTATTTTATGAAAAAACTAAGAAATTTTAAATCAAAAACAAATTACCAAAACTCGGGTAGTTTAGTTTTAAAATTGAATTTTAACAAGGTGCTTACTTTAGCATTTTTATTTTCAATGAGTTTTTTTCAAGGTATTGTTGCGAAATCGATTTCGTATAGTGGCTTTGAAAATAATGAACCAATTATCTTAAATCAACAAATTGAGATATCAGGTGTGGTTTCTGATAAAGATGGGCCATTACCAGGTGTAAATGTATTAGTTAAAGGTACTTCAAATGGAGCTTTAACAGATTTTGATGGGAATTATTCAATTTCAGTAGAAAGTAATGCTGTTCTTGTTTTTTCTTACATAGGTTATAAAACTAAAGAGGTTGTAGTAGATGGAGAAACAACAATAAATGTGATGTTAGAAGCTAATACTGAAAACCTAGATGAAGTAGTGGTATTAGGATATTCAACTAGAAAAAAAGGTGATGTTACAGGTTCAGTAAGTACTGTAAAAGCAGGCGATATTGAAAAGTCTGGGAGTAAAGATTTAGTAAAATCATTGGCAGGTAAAGTTTCAGGTTTAATTATTTCAGATAGAGGAGGTACACCAGGTTCGGGTGAAACAACATTGTTAATAAGAGGAAAATCTACTTTGGGAAATAATGCTCCATTAATATTAATTGATGGAATTGTAGCATCTTCTTTTTCACATTTATCACCTCAAGATATTGAAAGTTTAACAGTTTTAAAAGATGGAGCTGCCGCAATTTATGGAGCAAGAGCCGCAAATGGTGTTATTTTAGTGACAACAAAAAGAGGTAAAAATGGGAAAACTAAAATAAATTTATCTACTTCTTATACAGTTTCTTCATTTTCAGCTGAACCAAGTTTAATGTCTTCTGAACAATTTGCAATTTATAATAATGAAATAGAAGAAAGGTTTGGTAGAAATGCTACATATACCGAGGAAGATATTGTTAAATATGCTAATGGTATAGATCCTATTAATTATCCTAATACAAATTGGGCAGACGAAACTTTTTCTAAAACATCACCTGAATCAAGAACATCATTATCACTTTCAGGAGGAAATGAAAATGTAAATTATTTTGTTAGTGGAGATATGATTCGTCAAAAAGGAATGTATAAATCAGGCGACTTAAAATTTGATCAAAATCAAATAAGATCTAACTTAGATATTAAAATTATAGATGATCTTAAATTAGGTGTTGACTTATCTGGAAGATTTGGTGAAACTGTAGAGCCTGGTATTGGTACAAGCTATATTTATAAAAATATTTATAATAATTTTCCTACTGAAGTTGCTGTATATCCAAATGGTTTAATTGCTTGGGGAGGTGAAAACGGAGCTAACCCAGTTATTATGTCTAGTGATGAAACAGGTTTTGAAAAGCAAGTAGATACTGATTTACGTGGTAAAATATCAATTGACTATGATTTAAATAAACTTGCTGAAGGTTTAAAATTCAAAGGGTTTGCAGGTATGCGAAGAATGAATTATGATCAAAAATATTGGTACAGTCCTTGGACGGTTTATTCTTATCTTGAAGGTTCTGACGAATATGTTGCACAACCTGGATTTTCACAAGATGGAAATGAAAATATATTACGTGAAAGTTTTTGGAAATACAACGAGTTAATGTTGAATGCAACTGTTTATTATTCTAAAACAATAAACGATAAACATAGTTTTAGTGGGTTTGTTGGATATGAACAAACTACTTCAGATCAACGTAATTTTTGGGTAGAAAAGAAAGGCTTTCCAGATTCTGAACACTCTGAGTTATTTGCAGGAGATACAGATGGTCAAACTTCTGACGGAACATCTTATGAATGGGCTCGTGTTAATTATTTCGGTTCATTTTCTTACGATTATATGAAAAAATATTACGTAGACATTACATTACGTCACGATGGCTCTAGTAATTTTGGTCCAGGAAATAGATTTGGAACTTTCCCAGGAATTGCATTGTCTTGGTCAATAGATAAAGAATCTTTTATGGAAGATGTTTCTTGGGTAAATTCATTAAAACTAAGGTCATCTTGGGCTAAAATGGGTAACGACCGTATATCTGGTTTTCAGTACTTAACCCAATATAATTATGCAGGTAATGTAGGTGCACTACCTAACTATTATAATTTTGGTGGAGAATATTATAACGGATATTCTAGTATTGGAGTAGCAGCTGCAAACCCAGATATTACTTGGGAGGCTGCAGATATGAAAAATATTGGTTTAAACTTTACATTATTAGATAGTAGATTGACAGGAGATTTCAATTATTTTTATCAAAAAAGAGAAGATATTTTAATAACAAGAAATGCATCAATACCAGATTATACAGGGTTAACATTGCCTCAAGAAAATATAGGTAAAGTAGATAATTATGGTTGGGAATTTGAATTGGGATGGAATGATACTATTGAAGATTTAGCTTATAATATTGGTTTTAATTTTACCCAAGCCAAAAATGAAGTAGTTTATATGGATGAGGCTGAAAATGTAATAGATGCAATGAAACAAGAAGGACATCCAATGGATTCATATTTAATATATCCAACAAATGGACTTTTTCAAAACCAAGCACAAGTAGATGCCGAACCTGCAAAATTAGCAGGTACAGTTCCAGGAGAACCGTATTATATTGATACAAATGAAAATGGTAGAATAGACGCAGGAGATAGAATACGTTCTTACTCGTCAAACGTACCTGAGGTACAATATGGTATACATGGTGGTTTAAATTATAAAAATTGGAATTTTAGTTTCTTATTTCAAGGGCAAGCTAAAGCTAAAATGCAAGTATTTTTTGAAGGAAATGGAGCTTTGCCAGATTTCTTATATGATCAACGTTGGACTCCTGAAAATACTGATGCAAGATATCCAAGAGCATTTGCTAATGGAGATGCATATAGTAGTAGTTTAAATGGACCAGAAAATTTTCAAGGTGCCGATTTATGGTTGCGTGATGCTTCATACCTTAGGTTAAAAGAGGTTGAACTAGGTTATGCTATTCCTAAAGATATTACAAGGTTTGCTGATGTCAAAGTTTATGTTAGAGGTTATAATGTGTTAACTATGTTTTCAGATATATATGATTTAGGTTTAGATCCTGAAGCTGAAGGTTATAATAGTTTTAGACAGAGTAGATACCCTTCCTTAAAATCATTTACGTTTGGTTTAAATTTTAATTTTTAATTTAAAAATAGAAAATTTATACAATGTTAATTAATAAGAAAATTATAAAGATATAAAGAGATGAAATATATAATAATAAAATTTGCGATTGCACTGTTAACTATTTTTACAATAGGGAGTTGTAGTGATGATATTTTAAATACAGAAGCAAGTGATTCTTTTACAGAAGATGCAATTTATAGTGATGTTAACCAAGCAAAACTTGTGGTGGTTACAGCTTATAATACTACAGATAGTTGGGCTATAAATCGCTCCCAATGGTGGACACAAAGAATAGGGATAGAAGGAGCTTCTTGGGAAGCTAAATTTAACTTTAAAGATCTAGATACTCCTTATAAAATGAGAGGAGGGTGGTCACCAAGTAATGCAGGATTGGCATTTAATAATAGATGGGCAACTTCTTGGGATTATGTGAAACTAATAAATGAATTTTTAGAAAAAATAGAAGGTAGTGAAGCAATGGAGGAAGCTCCAGAAGAAGTAGCACAATTAAAAGCGGAAATGACATTTTTAAGAGCTTTTACCTATTTTAATTTAGTTAAATATTATGGAGGTGTTCCAATTATTAAAAAATCGTTTGGATTGGATGATGAATTTAATTTATCTAGAGATAGTTTTGAAGATTGTGTAGATTTTATAGTGAATGATTTGGATGAAGCTGCTCTTATTTTACCAATGGAAGCTTCAGAGTTTGGTAGAGCAACTAAACTGTCAGCTTTAGCGGTTAAATCAAGAGTTTTACTGTATGCTGCAAGTGAGTTACATGACCCGAGTACTGTACCAAATGGATCTATTTATGATTATACAAAATCAACAAAATGGCAAGATGCAGCAGATGCTGCAAAGGCAGTAATAGATTTAGTTGGAGATCGTGATTTAATTCCTGTTGCGAATGCTACAGAATACCAAAATTTATTTTTACACAAAAATCAAGATATTTTATTTGGACGTTCGTATGGAAGTTTATATGCAGAAATGGCTAACGATATTAATACATTGCCAGATCAAGCACAATCACCTAATGGTTATACTGGTTGGGGATTAAGTTCACCTTCACACAATTTTACTCTAGAATTTAATATGAAAGATGGAAGTAGAACTAATAATGAAACTTTTGATGCATTAAACATAAATGAAGGAAGAGAGATGAGGTATTATGCAAACCTTTTATTTCAAGGGGCTGATTTTCGAGGCCGTAATGTAGATTATGCTTTGGCAGATAACCCAAGCGATGAAACTCCTGATGGATTAGACTCTCCTAAAGGGTTAGGAAACCAATTACATTCATCTAAAACTGGTTATAATATAAGGAAATTTCAAGATGAAAGTTTATCTACTTTAACAACCTTTTCTGTAGATCGTCCTTATATTATGTACAGATTGGCTGAAATTTATTTAAATTATGCTGAAGCTATGTATTATATAGATGAAAATATTGCTCGTGATTATGTTAATAAAGTATCAAACAGGGCATTACAACCAAATATAGATGTTAGCGGAGCAGCTCTATTAGAAGCTATTAAAAGAGAAAGAAGGGTAGAGCTTTGCTTTGAAGGACATAACTTTTTTGATGAAAGAAGATGGATGAATCAAGACCATATAGGAGGATATGATATTAGAGGATTAAAATGGACAAAATCTATTGATGGTACATTGAATTATGAAGAGTATACAGTTGTAAATAGACCTTGGTTTGATTATAGATATTATTTGCCAATTCCACAAACAGAGATAGATAAAGACGCTTCATTAGAACAAAATTATGGATATTAATTAATATGTTTGGGTTGTATTAAATACTTAGTATTTATACTTAAAAGATACCGATAGTTTTTTTCGGTATCTTTTTTATTATGCTATAATTTTACACTTGTTCTAAAAGGTAAAATTAGGTTAACAAAGGGTAAAATTTATCAATATAAAAAGATGAATTTCTAATTACTTTGTATATAGATGCTTTTATATTTGTTTTATTTATAATTGAAAAATGATGAACAAATCAATATAAAACAAGCAAGTCAAGTAGTAATACTTAAATTAGGTGAAGAGGCCTACTTAAACATTTTAAAAATGAGTTCATATAAAAAAAATGCATTTACTTACGCAACGATTGTAGCCGTTGGAGGTTTTATTTTTGGCTTAGATGCTGCTTTAATTTCAGGAACTGTAAATTTTATTACAGAAGAATTTTCACTAAATCCACTACAATTAGGTTTTGTAGTTGGAGCTCCAAGTATTGGTGTTTTATTAGCATTGTTTTTTGCAGGTAGTGCTTGTAATTACTTAGGTAGAAAAAAAACATTGCAAATAATAGCTGCACTATACTTGGTTTCAGCAGTGTCATCGGCATTAGCACCAAGCTATTGGGCACTAGTTGCAGCCCGATTTTTAGGCGGGTTAGCTTTTAGTTCTATATCTGTAGCTTCTATGTATATTGGTGAAATTGCACCACCTAAATGGAGAGGGAAGTTGGTTTCTATGACACAAATAAATATTGTCTTAGGGTTATCTGCAGCTTACTTTATCAACTATTTAATTATTCAATTTACTAATTCAGATGCAGCTTGGGTAGATGATTTAGGTTTAAGAGAAAACACCTGGAGATGGATGTTAGGATCTGAAATTTTGCCAGCTCTTATATGGCTTACTTTACTTTACTTTATACCTAGAAGTCCTTCATGGTTAATGTTTAATGGAAAGTCTGAGGAAGCTAAAAATACACTTAGAAAAATTATTCCTGAAGATGAGGTGATTCTTAACATACAAGAAATGCAAAAGAGTATGGATATTGGTGAACAAGATCATTCAATAGTTTCACAATTAAAGCAGATATTTAGTAAACCAATGCGTGTTACTTTTATTATAGCAACTACAATTGCTATAGCACAACAATCTACGGGTATAAATGCAATTCTCTTTTATGCACCAACTGTTTTTGAACAAATAGGAGGAGGGTCAGATGCTGCTTTTATGCAATCTATTTGGATAGGTTTAACAAGCGTTGTTTTTACAATTTTAGGTTTGTTGTTAGTAGATAAATTAGGCCGAAGACCGTTAATTATTTGGGGTATGGTTTGGATAATTTTAAGTTTAGGACTATGTTTTTATGGATTTAATTCAGCACGCTATACAATTAATAATAATGCTATTGTTGAATTAAATGAAATTAATAACCCAGAAAGACTTAATGCAATTGTAGGTGTAGAATACGATAGTGATATTTCATTTAAAAAAGCTTTAGAAGAAACATTAGGTGAAGTAGATGCTCGTAATCACGAAAGTGTTTTAATACAAAAAGCAGCTAAAATTAATGCTATTTTAATATTAATAGGTATCCTAAGTTTTATTGCAGCATTTCATTTTTCAGTAGGGCCTGTTATGTGGGTGTTGTTTTCAGAAATATTTCCTATATCAATACGTGGTATAGCTATTCCATTTTTTACTTTATTAACAAGTATTGTAAGTTCAATGGTACAAGTCTTTTTTCCAAAACAACTAGCAACATTTGGGATAAGTAATACATTACTTTTTTATGCAATAACCGTTGCTGTAGGTTTGGTAATTTTATATAAATATTTAATAGAAACAAAAGGATTAACAATTGAAGAAATTCAGCTAAAACTACAAAATAAATAATTATGAATTATTACAAGATTTATAGTTTCACACTGTTATTAGGAGTCTTCTTATTTATTAGTTGTGGACCAGAAAAATATGATAAAGAGAATACTAAAGATTTAATTACGGAGTCTTTATATTATCCTTTTTCAGATCCTGAAAATAGAGAAGGATGGGTGTTAAATGAAGAAATTTCAGATGAATTTGAAGGAGACTCAATAGATACAATAAAATGGTTTGTTGAAGGTTTAAATGGTGATTATTACATTTGGAAAGGCCGTGCACCATCTCAATTTGTTCCACATAATGTAAGAGTTGAAGAAGGTAAATTAAAACTTAGAACAAACTGGGAACCAGAATATGATTTTTTTGAAGAAAGTTATACTGACGGAAATATGGGGACTTCAAAATACGGCGAATATAAAGGAGAACCTATGCCTGTTACCACTGCAGCTGTAGTTTCTAAGAAACGCTTTTTAAATGGTTATATGGAAGTGAAATCTAAAGTTGGAAATGCCGCTATAACAGGTGCTTTTTGGGCTATTGGTTACGAGCAAGAACTAGATGTATATGAGTTAATGGGGAATCCAAAAAATAAAAAAGGTAATATTAGAGAAGATTCTTATTTAGCAACTGCTCACGATTGGAGTCCTCCTGCTGAAAGACCAACAAATGTGTTTCAACATACAGAAAATTTACCATTTAGAACAGCAGATGAATTTCATGTGTACGGTGCTGAATGGGGTGAAGATTTCTTAAAACTATTTATTGATGGTAAATTAGTGCACCATTTTACTCAAGATGATGTTGGACTAGATTGGGTGCTAAATAATCCAATGGAAATTTGGTTAGATTCTGAAATTTTCTTTTGGTTAGGTCTTCCTCATAAAGAAGAACTACCAGTAGATTTTGAAATAGAATATATGAGAGTTTGGCAAAAACCTTCAGATAATTTATTGGCAAAAGATCGTGCTTTCTATGGTTTTGAAGGTCCAATACTATTTGAAGAAAATCCAAGACCATTAACTATGGTTCCAGAAGATTCTAAACCAAATAACTATCAGAAATTTTGGTTGATTGATGATGCTTCTAAAAAATATTTTTCTATTGTTGAAGGTCAATATGCAAGTGGTGTAGAAAGTCTTCAATTTGCAGGATATGGGAAAAATGAAAAATTTGAAGTAGAAAAAGCTGTAGTTCTAACACCAGAAGGAGCAATTAATATTCCAGCAGGTGAATACACATTCTCTATGAAAGTATGGCTAGATCAAGGTAGAATTGCTGATAAAATTTATGTTTCTTTTGAAAATCCTAAGTTAGAAATTGAATTTAAAGATTTGTCAAAATTAGATCGTCGTCAATGGATTACATTAGAATCAACTATTTTAAAAACTGAAGCTTCAGCTAAAAACGATCAACTTAAAATTGAAATTAGAAAAGAAGATTTACCTAAAGATAAAGCTCCTAAACTTTTTATTGATGACATTGCAATTAAAAAAACTATAAAATAAATGAAGTTGAATAAAATATTAAATATTCTTCAATTTAAACTTAATTTAGGTTTACAAACAAAACAAGTAGAGAATAAGCTATTTTAATATTTTTTAAACAACGTTTAGATTTTAAAAAAGAATATCAATGAGTATAAATATAAACAACCATAACAAGGCTATAACAAACAATTCAGAAAGTCCTTTTGTAAAATTAAAAAGTATCAATTTTGGTGATTGTAAATGGGATTCAGGATTTTGGGCTGAAAAAGTGAAAAATGCAGAAGATAAAATGCTTCCTTATATGGGAGATTTATTATGTGGAGATATAGGTCACGCTTTAAATAATTTTAAAATTGCAGCAGGCGAAAAAGAAGGTGAACATAAAGGCTTTTATTGGCACGATGGAGACTTTTATAAGTTTATGGAAGCTAAAATGTACATTTATGGACTTACTAAAAATGAGTCTTTACTAAAAGAATTAGATGAGTATATTGCTATAATCGGACGCGCTCAAGAGGACGATGGTTACATTCATACACATATTCAAATTACTGAAGGTGCTGACAGATTTGAAAATAGAAAATACCACGAAATGTATAATTTTGGGCATTTATTTATTGCAGCTTCTATACATTATAGAATTACTAAGCAACGTAATTTTTTAGATATAGCAATAAAGCAAGCAGATTTATTATATACTTATTTTATGCCAGACACCAAACATTATCAACGTTTTGGTTTTAACCAAACTCAAATTATGGGATTGGTAGAGTTATATAGAACAACAAAAGATGAAAAATATTTAAAACTTGCCGAAAAATTTATCAATAGAAGAGGAACTTATGAAATTAAACATGATGACACAACTATTGGTTATCCTATTGGAGATATGGTTCAAGAAAGAACTCCTTTAAGAGAATCTAAAGAAGCTGTTGGTCATGCAGTTTTAGCTTTATATTATTATGCAGGAGCAGCTGACGTATATGCTGAAACTGGAGAAAAAGCATTAATTGAAGCGTTAGATGCTTTATGGGAAAATATTACAGGTAAAAAAATGTATGTAACAGGCGCTGTTGGTCAAGCACATTATGGAGCTTCTACTAGTTTAGATATGATTGAAGAAGGTTTTATTGATGCGTATATGATGCCAAATATGACTGCCTATAACGAAACCTGTGCTAACTTATGTAATGCCATGTTTAGTAGCAGAATGATGGCTATTAAAGATGAGTCGAGATATGCAGATATTATTGAATTAGTATTGTATAATAGTGGTTTATCGGGTATTAGTGTAGAAGGAAAAGACTATTTCTACTCCAATCCATTAAGAATGGTAAATAATTCTAGAGATTATAATTCTCATGCAGATGTAACTGAAAGTCCAGTAAGACAACCTTATTTAGAGTGTTTTTGTTGTCCGCCAAATTTAGTGCGCACTATTTGTAAAACTTCAGGATGGGCGTATAACTTATCAGAAAACGGTGTAGCGGTAGTATTATTTGGGGGAAATAATTTAGATACAACTATGTTAGATGGTTCACCATTAAAACTATCTCAAGATACAGATTATCCATGGAAGGGAATAGTGAAAATCACAGTTGATGAATGTAAAGATTCAGCTTTTGAAATTAAAATTCGTATTCCTAAATGGGCAGTTGGAAGTAGCTTAAAAGTAAATGGTGAAGATCTAGATATTGTAGTTAATCCAGGGAGTTTTGCTGTAATAAAAAGAGCTTGGAAGGTAGGAGATGTTATTTTGTTAGATATGCCAATGGAAGTAACTTTAGTTGAAGGTCATAACCGAATAGAAGAAGTAAGAAACCAAGTTGCTGTAAAAAGAGGTCCAATTGTATATTGTATCGAAACTCCTGATTTACCTAAAGGTATATCTATTTTAGATGTTTATTTTAATGGAAATTCTCAATTAAATGCGATTCATAAAAACGACTTTTTAGGAGGTGTAACAGTTGTAGAAACAGAACTGCTATTGAGGGCTGGTAAAACTGAAGATATGTACCAAACCGTTGCAAAGCCAAGCTTTACAGCGTTTAAAACACAGTTAATTCCTTATTTTGTATGGAGCAATAGAGAACAAGCTGAAATGACGGTATTTATGCCAGTTGTTTGGTAATAAGTATTAATTAGAAATAAACATAAAAAACTTAAGAATATACTTCAGTTTTTTTATGCTTAAAATTTTATGGTTTTAAGGTAAAATAATGTTAGCTGTGGGTAAATATTATTAATAGAATTTAAATATTAAATTGTTCTTTTGTTTTAGCACTATTGTGTTAATCTAAACTATTTATTAAAAACTTAATAATGAAAAAAATCTTTATACTCTTCATAAATGTATTATTTATAATCCCTTTATTTGGTCAAACTAATGGTATTATTAACAATGCCAATAGTTCTCATGTGAATTTCAAAAGTATTAATATGGGTGACTGTCAATGGACTGAAGGTTTTTGGGCAGATAAATTTAAAGTAGCTGAAGAAGTAATGATTCCTTATATGGGAGAGTTGTTAACCGGAGATGTGGGACATGCTTTAAATAATTTTAAAATTGCAGCAGGTCTTAAAGAAGGTGAACATAAAGGGATGAAATGGCACGATGGAGATTTTTATAAATGGATGGAAGCTTCAATGTATATTTATGCTCAAAATAAAGATAAAAAAATATTAGCTGATTTAGACCGATATATTGAAATAATTGGTAGAGCGCAAGCTCCTGATGGTTATTTACAAACACAGGTTCAAACCACTGATTTAAAGCGTTACGGAAATAGACAGTACCACGAAATGTATAATAGTGGACATTTATATACAAGTGCTTGTATTCATAATCGTATAACTGGAAAAACTAATTTCCTTGATATTGCAATTAAAAGTGCAGATAACTTATACGATACATTTATGCCTCAACCAGACCATTTAAAAAGATTTGGGTTTAATCAAACTCAAATTATGGGATTGGTAGAATTATACAGAACTACAAAAAATAAAAAATATTTAGAGTTGGCAGAATTATTTATCAATATGAGAGGTAAATCTAAAGTTATACCTGATGCTACTGCAAGTTTTAAGTTTATTGGAGATATGGTTCAAGAACGCACACCATTAAGAGAGGAACAAACAGCCGAAGGTCATGCCGTTTTAGCATTGTATTTTTATGCAGGAGCAGCAGATGTTTATGCTGAAACCGGAGAACAAGCATTAATTGATGCTTTAGACAGACTTTGGAGTAATGTTGTTGATAAAAAAATGTATGTAACTGGTGCGGTAGGACAAACTCATCATGGAGCATCTTCAAATGTAGATATGATTCATGAAGGTTTTATTAACGAATATATGATGCCAAATTTAACAGCATATAATGAAACGTGTGCAAATATTTGTAATTCTATGTTTAGTTATAGAATGTTAGGTGTTCATGGGGAGGCTAAATATGCAGATATAATGGAACTAGTACTTTTTAATAGTGCTTTATCTGGAATTAGTATTGAAGGAAAAGATTATTTTTATGCAAATCCTCTACGTGTACATCACGATGGATATGATCCAGGAAATGATACTGAATTTGATGTTCGTCAGCCTTACATTCCTTGTTTTTGTTGTCCGCCAAACTTAGTACGTACAATTGCAAAAGTTTCAGGTTGGGCATATAGTTTAACTAATAATGGTGTTGCAGTAAATTTATACGGTGGAAATAAATTAGAAACAAAACAACTAGATGGATCTAAGATTCAATTGAAACAAGAAACTCAATACCCATGGAATGGAAATGTAAATATTACAATTGAAAAATGTAAAAGAGAAGCTTTTGATATATTAATAAGAATACCTGAATGGGCAAAAGGTTCTACTTTATTAGTAAATGGAAAAGATATAGAATCTGAAGTAATAGCTGGTACTTATGTCACTATTAATAGAAAGTGGAAAAAAAATGACATAATTAATTTAAAAATGCCAATGGATGTTAAATTGTTAGAGGGAAATCCTTTAATTGAAGAGGTTAGAAATCAAGCTGCAGTAAAAAGAGGTCCAGTTGTATATTGTGTTGAATCTCCAGATTTACCAAAAAATACAGATATATTGGATGTATATTTACCTCTAAAATCAAATTTAACAGCAACGTATAGACCAAATTTTTTAGGAGGTGTTTCTACCATTACTGGAGATTTTAAATTACGTCACGTAAATGGTGAAGGGATGTACAGAGAAATAGCAAAACCAACTTGGAAAACTCAAAAAGTTCAGTTAGTGCCTTATTTTGCTTGGGCAAATAGAGGAGAAAGTGAAATGACTGTTTGGTTACCAATTCTTTGGGAAGAATAAACAAAATTTAAACTAATTGAATTTTTTTAAAATAAAATGAAAATACTATGTTAACAATAAGATGTTTGCATAGTGTTTTTATTTGTATAACATAAATTATATTAATTATGAATTTAACTCAAAAAATAAAAACTTTTTTTGCTGTAGTGTTATTAACTTCAGGCTTAATTACAGCTCAATCTGAACAACCAAACATTTTATTCATTTTATGTGACGATTTAGGGTATGCAGATGTTGGTTTTAATGGATCTAAAGATATTATTACTCCACATATGGATGAATTAGCGGCAAACGGAATGATTTTTACTTCAGCATATGCAGCACATTCTTTTTGTGGACCTAGCCGTGCTTCAATTTTAACTGGTCGTTATTCTCAAGAAATAGGAACACCTTTTAATCTTCATAGTAATTCTAGTATGAATGATGATGATAATATGGGGATTCCAACCGAAGAAACATTTATGTCAAATATATTACAAGATGCTGGTTATTATACCAGTGCTTTAGGAAAGTGGCATTTAGGAAGTGCGCCAAAATATCATCCTAATAATAGAGGTTTTGATAATTATTATGGATTTCTTGGTGGAGGTCATAATTATTTTCCGGAGAAATATCAGAAAGAATATCAAAAGCAGTTAAAAGCTGGAAACAAAGAAATTAGAGACTATATTCTTCCATTGGAACATAACCAAAAAGAAGTTAAAGAGACTGAATATATAACAGATGCTTTATCTAGAGAAGCAATAAAAGATATCAAAAAAGCATCAGTTGAAAAAAATCCTTTCTTTATTTATTTAGCTTATAATGCACCTCATGTCCCTTTAGAGGCTAAAGATGAGGATCTTAAGGTTTTTGCTAATATTAAAGATAAAGATAGAAGGACTTATGCGGCTATGGTTTATGCTGTTGATAGAGGTGTAGGTGAGATTGTAAAAACATTAAAAGAAACAAATCAATACAATAATACATTAATTGTTTTTATGAGTGATAATGGAGGTAATTTTGATCACGGAGCAAATAATTATCCTCTAAAAGGAACAAAAGGAGATGCTTGGGAAGGTGGTTATAGAGTTCCAATGTTTTTTCATTATCCAAATAAATTACCAAAAGGTAAAAAGTTTGATTATCCTGTATCTGCTTTAGATTTGTATCCTACGTTTGTAAATCTAGGAAAAGGTAAAATTCCCAAAAATAAATTATTGTCAGGTAAAGATATAATGGAATCTATAATAAATAATTCAGAACCACATAAAGACAATATGATTTATTGCCTAAGATATCGTCATGGTTTTAGTGATGTTGGTGCAAGATTAGGTGATTGGAAAATTACACGAGTGGGTAACGAACCTTGGAGATTAACAAATATAACACAAGATATTGGAGAGAAAAAAAATATGGGAGGTAGATACCCAGAGCGACTTAAAAAAATGGTGGAAGAAACACAAAAATGGACAGAAGGCTTTGTACAGCCATTGTGGTTTTATTCAGCTAAAGATGAAGAATTATGGAATGATGGAAGAATGCCTCAATATAAGGAAACTTTTGAAGTTGACATGTTAATAGATCTTCCTTCTAAAAAATAGTTAGAAAAATGTTTTTTGTTGCCTTGTAAATTTAGTTTAAATACTTGCAAGTTTTTGTAAAGACTTATTTTAATAAATAAGTATGTGTACAAATAAATGTTAGTTTTACTAACAGAGTTTGAAAATATAAATATTTAATTTTAGATAGAATTTATAAAAGTAGTTAGGTTTACATCTCTATTTAAATTCATTTTTTTTCTAAGTCGGTGTCTTGCAACGTGAACACTACCAAGAGAAATTCCTAATAAATAAGCCATTTCCTTACCTGAAAAATTTAATTTTATTAAAGCACAAACCTTTAAATCTGCCGAACTTAAGTTCGGTACTTTTTTTTGTAATCGATTGTAAAAATCTTCATTTTGTGTAGAAAATCTTTTGTTAAAAGATTCCCATAAACTATCAGATCTATTTTCAATAGATTTTAACAGGTTTTTTGTTGAATGATCCATTTTAGATTTTTTAATTAAATCACTTAACTCCTTAATAACTTCTTCACGCTCTATTAATTGTAACATATTTACTGTAAGTTCTTTGTTTTTATGATTTAATAACTCTTTTGAATCTATCTGCTTTTTCTTATGAATAGTATACAACATTTTACCACGTACCAATAAAAAAAGTATAACTATAATAGCCAAGGTTACAAATAGAATTATTTTAAACCTTAAGGCTTCTTCAGTTTTTTTTGCTAATTCCAAATTCCTAGCATTCAGTTCCTTCGTTTTTTTTTGAAGCTGTTCTTTATACTTATTCTTAAAAGTTAAAAAACTTTGTGTGTTTTCATTCCTAGGATTTAAAAAGGAATCATTTATTTTTTTAGCCTTATATAAATAGTTAAACCCTTTTTCTATTTCACCTGTATTCTTAGACAGTAAAGCTAATTGTTGATATACAAATGACAAATAAAAAGCATTTTCTCCATTAATATCTTTTATAGAAATAGCCGTTTTAAAATATTTTTTAGCCAATTCAATATTATCAATATCTTTATGTAGTCTGCCTAAGCGAGAATACAAAATAATTAAAAAGCTTTTATCTACATCCTTTTTTGAAGGATTCACTATTTTATTTTCTAATTGAAATACGGCATCATTTAATAATTGAATAGATTCTTTAATATATCCCTCTTTTTTTAAAGCAAATGCTTTTTTCTCGTTTAATTGAATATTTTGAAAATTGTTGTTTTTTAACTTTGGGAGCAGAAATTCACAGCTATCAATATACATTTTTAAAGAATCTACCTCCACAATTCTTTGATAATAAAGCATTAAATTGGTGTACGATTTATATAAATCATCTAGTTCAACTAAGTTTTTAGAATAAGCTAACTTATAATTCAAATGAGCTTTTTTAAAATTTATTCCGGCATTAGTATCTTGCTTAAATAAATAATTTAAAACTCCAACTTCCTCATTTGATTTTGCTATTAGAACTATATTTTTAGATTCTTCAGCTAAAAACATAGCTTCTCCAGAATTTTCAAAAGCAGCGTCATAATTTTGTTGTTTTCTAGCTAAAGCACTTAACGAAATAAGTGATTTAACCATTATGATAGTATCTTTCTTTTTTGTAGCTTTTTGAAACTTAGTATTCAATACAATTTTTAAAGAATCTACATCTGTATTAACTTGAATTAAACCTTCAGAAAAACAACTCTTAAATTGTTGAGCTTGTAAATGTTTGAAATTACATAAGTTAAGTATTATTAATGGGATTAGAATTTTAAATTTTAAAAAGTTATATCTTAAGTTATTCATTATTAATATTTTATAATAAATAAAAATACAAAAATAAATTAATTTGAAAGACTTGAAAATTGATATTTATGTAAATGTTAAGTTTATGTAATGCCAAATTTAGCATAGTTAAGGTAGAAATTATCTATTTTAGAACATCATTTAAATGAAAATAATTTTACAATGAAAAATATACTTTTTACTTGTTTATTTTGCTTGGGTACCATGTTTAATTATGCTCAAAAAAAACCAAATATATTATTTATTGCTATTGATGATTTACGACCGGAGTTGGGATGTTATGGTTCAGAAATTGCAATTACTCCCAATATGGATAAACTGGCAAGTGAAGGATTATTGTTTAATAATGCTTATTGCCAACAAGCAATTTGTGGACCATCAAGAGCAAGTTTAATGACAGGTGTCCGTCCATCAACAAGTGGAGTTACTCATAATTACATTCGGTTTAGAGAAAAACTTCCACAGGTAAATACGATTGCTCAACATTTTAATTCAAATGGATATCAATCTGTTTATTATGGAAAAATATTTCATCACGGAGACGAAGATGAAATTTCATGGACAAGACCTCAGCTAAAGAGTAATAAAAAACCTGTTGGTTTTGCACTTCCTGAAAATAATAAAATTAGAAAAGAAACTCGTGAAAAAATGTTTGCGAAATATGGGGAAGTAGCAAAATATGGCTTAGCTATGGGGCCAGCTTATGAGTGTGCTGATGTGCCTGATGATACTTATTCTGATGGTTTAAATACAGATTTAGCCATTCAAACTATAAAAGATATGGTGAAAGAAGATGGCAAACCTTTTTTTCTAGGATTAGGGTTTCATAAACCGCATTTGAATTGGGTAGCACCAAAAAAATATTGGGATTTATATAATGAAGAAGATATTAAATTAGCTACTCAAACCACTGCGCCAATAAATGGAGCTGAAATGGGAATTCACCCTTCTTTTGAATTAAGAGTTAGAAGTGGAATACCTAAAAGCGGTAAACTGGATAAACAATTATCAATCACTTTAAAACATGCTTATTTAGCTTGTGTAAGTTATGTAGATGCTCAAATTGGAAAAGTAATAAATGCTTTGGATGAAGCTGGAATTAAAGACAATACAATTATTGTTCTTTGGGGGGATCACGGTTGGCATTTAGGTGAAATGGGAATTTGGGGAAAAGCTACAAATTATGAAATTGCCACACGAGTACCAATGATGATTTATACACCTGATATGTTAGCTAAAAATAGAGGCGCTAAAACTAATGCCTTGGTAGAATTGGTAGATATTTACCCTACACTATCTGATTTAGCAGGAATAGAAATACCAAAACATTTAGAAGGTAAGAGTTTTAAACCACTACTTAAAAATCCTTCAAAAAAATGGAAAAAAGCTGTGTTTAGCCAATTTCCTAGTCCAGCTTTAAGAGAATGGGGAGCTTTCCCTATTAGACCGGCTATGCGTGAAACTTATTTTGGCCTTTTATTAAAAGAAGTTGAAGACAAAATTAAACTTCAGCAAAAAGAAAAATGGGATAGAGTCTTATTTGAAAATTACTTGATGGGGTACGCTATGAGAACAGATGATTACAGATTTGTAATTTGGAAAGACAGTAGAAATCAAGATAGTAAACCTGTACAAATAGAATTATTTGACCATAAAATCGACCCTGAAGAAACTATAAATATTGCTAACGAACATCCAAAACTAGTTTCAAAACTATTAAAAGTTTTTAAAAAGGAATGGAAAAAGGCGCATAAATCAAAGGGAATATAAGTATGAAAAATAATTGCACTATTTTTTCGAAGTTAATAATTGGTATATTCTTGATTTCAACAACTATTTCAGTTGCTCAAACTCAAGAAAAGCCTAATGTTCTACTAATTATACTCGATGATTTAAATGATTATGTAGGTTTTTTAGGTGGTCATCCGCAAGCTCAAACTCCAAATATGGATGCTTTAGCAAAGGAAAGTGTAGTTTTTACTAATGCCCATACTAATGCTCCTATTTGTGCACCTTCTAGAGTTAGTATGTTAACAGGGGTTTATCCACACAAATCAAAGAACTTTTGGTTTTCTAAATGGACAGAAAACCCTATTTTAAAAAACAATAAAACACTCATGCAATTTATGAGTGATAATGGTTATGCTACTTATGGTACTGGTAAAATAATGCACGACAGAGTTAAAAGTGAATGGAATGAATATGGTGTAGAAAATGACTTTGGTCCTTATGCATTTGATGGTAAAAAGGCTGCAAGACACCCTTCAGTTCCAAAAGAATATTACCAAAACAAAAATGATGGTTTATATAGCTCTTTAGCGGATGTTCCTAATGTACCAGCATCTAAAAAAACAAAAGGATACAAAGGTTGGTATGATGTGAAGAATAGAAAACCTTTTAACTATGTAAATGATAAAAATCGTGATTTATTAAGTGATGAAAAAAGTGCAAATTGGGCTGTAGATAAAATTTTAGAATTAGAAAATAATAAAAGCTCCAATCCTTTCTTTTTAGCAGTAGGCTTTGTTCGTCCGCATACACCACTAGTTGCGCCTCAAAAATATTTCGATAAATACCCTTTAGAAACATTAGAACTGCCTAGAGTAAAAGAAAATGATATTGAGGATACGTATTATAGATCCACTTTTAGATGGACACCAGCTTGGGCGAAACATTACGAAGAATTAAAAGCTTCTTACTCCAATTTTGAAGTAGGTTTACGTACATATTTACAAGCATATTTAGCCTGTGTTAGTTTTGCCGACGACCAAGTTGGTAAAGTAATGAACGCTTTGAGAAATAGTAAATTTAATAATAATACCATTGTTATTTTGGTTAGTGATCACGGATATAATCAAGGTGAAAAAGAATTTATTTACAAGAACAATTTATGGGAAGAAACTACTAGAATTCCAATGCTTGTGCGCTCACCTAATTTCAAAAATAATGCAGGTAAAAAAGTAAAACATCCAGTATCTTTAATTGATGTATACCCAACCATTGCTGATTTATGCAATATTGAAAACAGTAATTTAAAAAATAAGAATGGCGCATTGTTAAGTGGATTTAGCATGAAACCTTTTTTAGAAAATCCGGAATGTGTAAAATGGAAAGGTCCTGAAGTTGCATTAACTGTTGTTAGAGGTAATTTTAAAAGTAATGAGCCAAATGAACAAAGTTATTCAGTACGTTCAAAAAACTACAGATATATACGCTATGTTAATGGAAAAGAAGAATTATATGACCATAGGAATGATTCGTATGAATGGACAAATTTAGCCTACAAACCTAAATTTAAAATGGTAAAGAAAAAGCTTAAAAAGCAACTAGATAATTTATTAATAGAAATAACTAAATAGTATTAAAATGAAACGTAGAGAATTTTTTAAAAAAGGAACTAAGGGTGCTATTGCTGCAAGTTTAATGCCAATTACAGGAAATGCATTTGATATAAATACAGATTTACAAAAAATAAAAACTACAAATTGGGAACAACAAGAATCTGGTAAAAAAGAAATTTCTAATCGAAAAAAAATATTGAATTATGATGTTGCTGTTATAGGGGCTGGTTTGGCAGGAATATGTGCAGCTGTATCAGCAGCAAGAAATGGAGTGAAAACAGTATTAGTTCAAGATCGTCCAGTTTTAGGAGGAAATAGTTCTAGTGAAATTAGAGTTCACGTTAATGGAGTTGGTCATTTAAAACCAGACAATTGGGCAGAACGGGAAACGGGTGTTATCGAAGAATTATTATTATTAAATAGGTTTCAAAATCCGCAAGAATCTTTTCCTGTTTGGGATCATGTTTTATATGATTATGTATACCAAATTGAAAATTTAGACTTAATGTTAAACACACAAGCTATTGATGCCAATATGGATGGGAATACAATTGTTTCTGCACGTTGTTGGCAATTAACTACTGAAACAGAATTTATTATAAAAGCAAAACAATTTATAGATTGTTCTGGAGATGGAATGTTAGCTGCTTCAGCAGGTGCAATTTTTAGAACAGGGAGAGAAGCTTCTTCAGAATTTAATGAACAATATGCGCCAAAAGTTGCTGATGGTTGGCAAATGGGTGCAACAATTCTGTTTTCAACAAAAGATATGGGTAAACCTATGCCGTTTACGCCTCCTTCCTATACCTTAAAGTATGATGCTGAAAATGCATACAAACGTAAAATAAAACCTTACGTTGGGGGTATTTGGTGGGTTGAAGTTGGAAGTGAAAATGATATTATTGCTGAAGCTGAAACAAACCGACATAAAATTATGGGCTATATGTATGGAGTTTGGGATTATATTAAAAACTCTGGAGAATTTCCAGACTCTGAAAATTTAGCATTAGATTGGGTTGGGGCAATTCCAGGGCGAAGAGAATCTCGTCGTTTTATGGGTGATTATATACTTTCAGAAAAAGATCTAACAGAACATAAACATTTTGAAGATGGAGTTGCTTATGGAGGTTGGAGTATTGATGAACACGGAGAAGGAGGTATTGAAAAGTTAAATGTTCCAGGAAGTTATTTTCATTATAAGTTCAAAAAAATCTATGAAATACCTTATAGAAGCTTATATTCAAAAAATATAAATAATTTACAGTTCTCGGGACGTAATATTAGTCAAACTCATATAGCGCTTTCTTCTTCAAGAGTCATGGCAACTTGTGCTACAATGGGGCAAGCAACAGGTACTGCAGCAAGTTTATGCATCAAAAAAAATGTGAATCCGCGGGCAATTACTAAAAATTATATAAACGACTTGCAAGAACAGTTATTAAGAGATGATGCTTATATTCCTTTAAGACCAGCAAATGATAAAAATGACCTTGCAAAAAAAGCTGATTTAATTATGGGTTCGTCTACTTTATCTGGTGATGTTAGAAATTTAGTTAATGGAATATCAAGAGATATTGATGGTGGTATAAATCATTGGAAATCTGATGGTTTAAATGCCGAGTTACAGTTTGAATGGCTTAGGCCTGTTACTCTTTCAAAAGTTGAAATTAAATGTGATACTAATCTTAAAAAAAATATTTTTATGCATAAACTTTCACCTGAAAACTCAAGGCATACAAGTAAAGTTCCTATAGAATTATTAAAATCTATGAAAGTTGAAGGTAGGGTTAATGGTGAATGGATTAAAATTGGTGAAATTGAAAACAACAAAAAGCGTTTAATTAAATTTAATTTCAATAAAATAAAAACAACAGCTGTTAGATTAAAGTTGAAAGAAACTTATGGAGCAAAAGACATTAAATTATTTGAAGTACGTTGTTATTAAGCTTTAAATATTATAAATTATTGGCAGTATCTCAAAATTTATTTTGGTTTAAAAAAAACTCAGGATTGAATTCAATCCTGAGTTTTTTTATTAATTATAGCCGTGTAACTAATGTTTAAAAATGTTATTTATAAGTTTTATTAAACTTTTTTAATAATTCTTTTACAAGTATAGGATTTTGATTTGCAATATTAATAGTTTCGTTTGGGTCATTTTTATGATCGTAAAGTTCTATATATAAAGGGTTGTTGTTAGGGCGTCTTCTATCTTTCCAAATTACAAATCTGTAATCATCTGTTCTCATTGCATATCCCATAACAAACTGTTCAAAAGTTTTTTTATTCCATTTTTCACCCATTTGTGTTTTAATTTTGGTCTCAATTTTTTCAATTAAAGGCATAAAAAATGTAGTTCTAAATGGAGGTGTAAAAGGTCTCGCTGCCCATTCGCGTAATGCAGGTGTTGGAAATACGCTAAATGCAGGTTTTTTAGATTTTAAGTTAGGTTTTTTTAGTATGGAAACTAAACTTTCGCCTTCTAAGTGTTTAGGTTTATTTAGTTCGGCTAAATCACATAAAGTTGGGTATAAATCTATTAATTCTACAGTAGCGTTAGCTTTTTGTCCTTTTGTTTTATCTGTTGTTCCAGGTGCTGAAATTATAAATGGAACTCTTGTAGCAATTTCATAATTTGTAGCCTTCCCCCAATAGCCCATCTCCCCAAGATTAAATCCGTGGTCTGACCATAAAACAATAATGGTATTTTCATAGGCTCCAGAGTTTTTTAAAGCCTGAATCATTTTTCCAACTTGAGCATCAATATAACTTATACAAGCATAATATCCGTGGCGTAATTGGCGTTGTAATTTTGGACTAAAATTTCCTTTTTTAGGCATGTCTGCTGAAACACGTAATTCTAAGGATTCTGATAATCCCATAGTCGCACCATCTTTAGGAGGGTTTACTTGTTTTGCAATTGGAATTTTGGCTTCATCATACATATCCCAATATTTTTTAGGTGCTATCCAATCTAAATGAGGTTTTTTAAAACCTAAAGCTAGAAACCAAGGTTTTTGGTTATTTTTAACCAAGTCATTTAATGTTTCTATTGCAGAAAGTGTGTTATAGCCATCTTCATAGGTTTCGTCTGGAACATCAGCAGATTCTAAAGCTGGCCCTTTATTTAACCAGTTTTCACGAATTAGTTTTTCACCATATTTAGCTTCTAAAGCGACCTTGTTTTTTAAATACATTAATTGACTTTCAGCTAGTGCATAACCACCTTCTATATTTGGTATATTTGAGTCTTTTTTTGCTTTAATCGGTTTTCTACTCCAAGACATCTCATCATCAGTAAACACGCCGTGAAATACTTTTCCTAGATATACTGTTTCATATCCGTTATCTTTAAAGTGTTGGGGTAGAGTAATAATACTAGGACGGTTATCTCTAAAATCTTGAAATAAATCAATAACATTTATAGTTTCTGGGTAAGATCCTGTCATAATGCTAGCTCGTGAAGGTCCACAAATTGATTGTTGAACATAAGCATGATTAAATTGAATCCCAACGTTTGCTAAGGCATCTATATTAGGAGATTTTACGATTTCAGAACCATAAGTGCCAAGTTCAGCACGTAAATCATCAATAGCAATAAACAATACATTTGGCTGTTTCTTCTTTTGGGCGAAGCCTGTAAAGGAAATCATAGCAAAAATTAGAAAAAGATTAAATAGTTGTTTGGCCTTCATTATAAATTTTTTTGTTTTATGAAACATGATTGTGATTTAGTTATCAAATTAGCGAAAAAAATGGTTGAAATACTTCTTAAATATTACCTTGTTCTATAGGTATTTTACCCAAAAATATTTTTTATAGAATGGTTATTGTAATATATAGTATTTTAATGTAAAATAGATTCTTAAGAAGAAAAGAGTAAGGGTGGTTTTGTGAAAACCCTTGTTCTAATTCTTTAATTAATTGAAGTTAAAAGAAGAGTTATCTTTTTTAGTTTGTTATACAAGCCTTTTTAATATTTTTATTAGACTTATTTTTAAGTGTATCGTTTTTTAGGGTGGAACAAATTATTGCAAAAAAAGGATAACCAAACTTGGTTATCCTTTTTTTAAATGGACTATTTATTGTTTTAAAATAGTAATAAGTTAAAACATAACTGTATCAATTATAAACCTCTATTTCGGAAACATTAATAGCATATTCAGATGTGTCGTTTATAGTTAAAGTACCGTTTCCAGTAGTTTTGTCTGCAATAACAGCATAGCTTATAGTACTATCTCCAGATATTTTATTTACTGAAAATTCAATATTAGTATCTGTAGATGAATTTATAAAATTAGAAGAGTTATAATTATTTAATACAACATCGGTAGCATATTCAATAATTAATGGTTTTTCTTTATATACGTTTATTTTTACTACATCTAATCCCGTAATGTTTGTAATAGAATAGACATTTGTAATTTCAATATCTGGTGCTAACCATTCTTCTTCTTCACAACTAGTTATTGTTAGAATAATAGTTAAAATTCCAAAATATTTTATTATTTTTTTCATAATTTATATTGTTTTTTATGTCTCCGTTGTTGTAAAACAACGGAGTTTGTTATTTTATATTTATGATCTAACTTCAACTTCAACAAATGAAAAATTATCAAAATACATTGTTTGTTGACCTGTTGAAGAATTAGGGTTTGAAGGTGGATTTATTACAAGTGTTACTTTCTTTTTTGAATTGATTTCAGATAAAGTAACAATATGTTCAATTTTTATCCATTGTTCTCTAGGCAAACCATCTAGGTTCCAAGCTTCAGGAGCTAACTCTGGAACTTCTCCTCCCCAAGTCCAAAATTTTTCCATAGTATTTCCAGCTTCTAAATAAACCATAAAAGAAATTTTATACGTACCAGCTGGTATCATATCAATGGTACCCAATCCAAATGTATGTAATTGATAGGCTTTAGTAATTCCATCAACATTAAATTTCATACTTGCATTTCCTTCATATGCTTTTTCTGTAGTTCTAGACCAAATAGGATTATCTGCAGAGCCATTTAAAGGAGCTCCTACCCAGAAGGCACCATTAGGCCCTGAAAAAGCTCTTGCTAAATCTCCATCAAGTCCAATTTCGTAACCAGACCAACTATTAGATTTTAAAATGTTACCACCAATATACATTTGTACATTTGTAGCAGGGAAACTGGCTAACTGTCTGGTGTCTGTTGATTCAATTTCACCACCGTTATAGGCAACAGTAACTACATCAGAATTATAAATTTTTTCAGATAAAGTTAAATCTATGTAGGTTGCATCTGTGGAATTAACACTTGCTTTTAAAACAGGTATTGTTTGGTCAAAACCAGCAGCAGTGTTTTTTACATGAACCACAAATTTATCTTCTTGATCTGTAAATGGAACAATTTCACCCGTAACTTGGAAAGAAATTTTTTCATTAACATCTTCTTTAATTGCACCGTTTATTTTAAATGGTTGAGATGAAGGGATTACATTTATTTTTAGTGGAATAGTTTTTTCTACAGAAGCGGTTGGGTAAGGAGTAGCTCTAAGTGCTTTAAAAACTCCTGCATTATATGTTCCAAGTTTAAAAAATTTAACAGTAACAGTATCTAAATTAGAACTAGCAGGAATGCCGCTAGGTATTGCCCAATTTCTACCATTAGCACGTCCTGTTGTTGTTTGGTCTATAAATGTTAATGTTGCACCTGCTTCTACTTCAACTGTTGGCCAAGATGCTTCATTTTCAATAGAAGTTAATTGGTCTTCAGTAATTGATAATACTTCAACATTATTTTGTAATACTTTAAAAGCAGGTTTTAAATTAGCAAATACATCAAATGTAAATGTAGTATCAATAACCCAAAAATCTCCTTCTTTTTTTGAATTTAAAGTTCCAGCACTAGATTTATAGCTTACTGGTTCTGGAAATTTATTTAACAAACGGACTTTATTTACACCACTTTTTCTGAAAATTACATGTGCTTTTACGTCGGTTGTAGTTAAACCAGCTTCTGAGTTTATAAATAAAGGCAAGGAATCACCTTTTTTAAAGCCTTCATTTAAAAATGCATTTCCATCTTCAATAATCCATTGATGACTTGATGCACCTACCGATAAATCGAAAAAAGACATAAAACTATCTTCTTCAATATTAAATGGGTTTTGGGTGAATTTTTGTAAACTAATAATCCAAGATACATCAGATAGTTCATCTACAGGTGTATAATCCACATATTCCTCTTCTTCACAACTTACTAAAATTAGTAAGCTAATAAAAAATGATATTATTCTTATATTTTTCATAAAATAAATATTAGTTATTAATATTAGGGTTTGAATTAATTTCAGTTTGAGGTATAGGGTATGTACTATGTTGACTCTCTATATAATTTAAAGCAGGAATATCGAATTCATAATCAACAACTTTAAATTCACCAGAACTAGGAGCTGTACGAACTAAAGATGGAAAATTATATTTCCATTTTGTTGCACCAGTTTCATCTATATACTTATAGTTTTCTGCATAATAAACCTCATTTGATAATTCAGTTAATCTTTGCTTTAAACTATAGTTGTCAGATTTCTCCCAACGTTTAAAATCAGAAAAACGAGTCATATGACCTTCAATAGAAGTTTCAAGAGGTTTTTCAATTTTCATTAAACGTTGCATTAGTTCTTCTGCAGAATATGATTCTTCGTCATAAGTATAAGATAGATTACCATTGCTTTCACCAAGTAAAACTAAACCCCATCTTTTTCGAATTTGATTTATTAATTTAAGAGCTTCGTCTATATCTCCTGTTTTAATTTTACATTCTGCTTGCATTAAGATTACTGTTGATAATCTTAGTAATGTTACGTTTTTACTAGACCAAGAGGTTCCTAATGGTAATTCTGACTCTGATTCAACAATATCATGATTTGTAAAATGTTTCCAATATCCAAATCCCCATGCTGTGGCATGAAATTTACCACCTTTAACCTCGGTTACAGGAGCGCCATAATATAATGTTTGATAATCTTCTACCATAGCTATCATTGCAGAAGCTCTTAAAGGTACATTACGTTGTGTTAAGCCAGTTGTAGCATGTACAAAGTAATTTCTAGCATCTAAAGGATCCATTGGCTCGTTTTTATAAGCTAGTACAGCCCATGCTGGAGCAAATACAGCACCTTTTACACTATTAGATGTTAATTGGTTTAACCAGTTTGTTCCAGAAGAACCATCCCAAGGTGATAATGAGGTGTCTATATTATCTGAAGTATAGTTTATTTCTAAAATGGATTCTTTATTAAATTCACCGGCCGTTGTAAATAATTTATCCATATCGTATTCAAGAGAATATCCATGATTGTATATTACATCATCAAAATATTCCATTGCTTTTACGTAGTTCAATTCATTTAAATAACTATCGCCTAAAATTGTTGCGGCAGCACCTGAGGTAACTCTACTTTTATCTCCACTCGGATATTCACCATTTTTGTATAAATTTTTATAAGCAAATTCTAAATCTTCTCTAATAAATTTAATCACATCTTCTGCTGGAGATAAAGGTTTCGCAAAATCATCATTGGTTAATGGAACGGCATCTCTAATTATGATATTACCATTGTTAAAAGAGGTATATAAATAATAATGAAATAAACCTCTTAAAAAACGAGCTTGCCCCATTTGTGAAGTCCATTCCTCATTTTCAACTGTACCTTCTAAATCTTCAAGTGCTCCAATAACTTGGTTTGCTCTAAAAATTCCTTGATATAATGCTTGCCATTTATCAGATAATGATGTAGAGCTTACGTTATACGTTTGATTATAAAATTCTTCTGTTTTATTAGGTACTGGTCTTCCATAACCAGGGTATCCCATATCAGCTCTTAAGGCTTCTAAATTTATATTAAGAATAGAAAGATTATTAAGTACTTTATAGGTTGCATTTAAACCAGCACCAGTTTCATCTAAATTTCTCCAATAATTGTCTTTTGCAATTTCATTGGGATTGATTTCCTCTAAAAAATCATTCGTATCACAGGAAGTTAAAAGGCTTACTGAAATTATTAATAGTAAATATTTAAAATTTATATTTTTCATAATTATAATGTCTTAAAAATTAAAATTTAACCCAATCAAATATTGCTCAGATGTAGGTCCAGTTCCTTTGTCTAGCCCTCTTGCAGCAATACCTCCTCCAACTTCAGGGTTGTATCCAGAATATTTTGTAATTGTTAGTGGGTTTTGAGCACTTAGGTATACCCTAACTCTGTTTACACCAAGTTTATTTATAGTTTTTTTAGGAAGACTGTACCCTAAAGAAATTTGTCTTAAACGTAAATATGATCCATCTTCTAACCATAAATCACTATAGCCAATAAAATTATTATCTGTTCTCATATCTTCTCTATATGCTGGGATAGAAGTTACAGGATTAGCCTCTGACCATTGATATATTTGATCTTTGTGTCTACCAAAACCAAAAGCCCAAGCATTAAATCCATTCATTATTTCTTGACCTAATGCAGCATACCAATTCATAGAAAAATCAAAATTTTTATATTTTGCATTAAAGGTGTAACCTATTTCATATTCAGGTAAACCACTTCCACTATAGACTCTATCATTATCATCTAAAATACCGTCATTGTTGTTGTCATTAAACATGGTGTCTCCCATACGGGCTCCACTATCTATTTTTTGATATTCAGCTAGTTTTTCTTCTGTATCAACAATTCCATTTGTTGTCCATAAGTAAAAAGCTCCAGCTTCTTGACCTACAGCTAAAGCGGTTACTCTTGATTGGGTTGGAGCTCTATTTACTAAACCAAAATCATTAGTGAATAAAAATTCAGTATCTCCATTAATTTTAGTGATTTCGTTGGTGTTTGTTGAAAAATTAGCATTCATATTCCAATTTACTTTACCCGTATGACCTTTATATTGAGCAGATATTTCAGCACCAGTATTGGTCATATTACCAACATTTAAGGTAACAGAGGCATTGTTTCCTCCACCTGCTGATAATGGTAAAAATACAGGGAATAACATGTCTTTCTTTTTAGCATAGTAGTATTCAGCAGTAATGGTTAATTTATTTCTGAAGAAACCTAAATCGATACCTACGTTTGAAGTAGTGGTAGTTTCCCATTTTAAAAGTTCATTTGCGTAAGAAGTTTGAGATGCTCCTAGATTTAAGGTTTCATTAGTTCCATCATAACCTACATAATTTAAGTTTTGTTCAATTCCTGGTGAAAATTCGTAAGAACCAATTCTGTCATTACCAACTGAACCATGAGAAAGTCTTAATTTAAAATTATTAGCAGTTTCTTTAAAGGATTTCCAAAATTTTTCATCAGAAATATTCCAAGCTAGAGAAACAGAAGGGAAGACTCCCCATTGATTATCCGAAGGGAATTTAGATGAACCATCTCTACGAACACTTGAACTAAATAAATATTTTCCTTTATAGTCGTATTGAAGTCGTCCAATAGTACCAATTCTTGTATCTGTATAATCAAAACCAGAACTTACAGTTTGTTCACCCGTTGCTCTATCTAATACCCTACCATCAGGGTCGGTAGCTCCGGTTCTTTCTGCGCTAAATTGTTCATTTTTATATTTTTCAATTGTAGCAAATGCTGTAAGTGTAAGTTTATGGTCATTTAATTGTTTTTGAAATGTAATACCAGCATCAGAGCTTAATGATGTTCTATACCCACTACTTCTTCTAATATAGCTAGTGTTTGGATTAGTTTGAAGTTTACCTTCAGTACTATAAATTGCTTGGTAGGGTCTATACTCACTTCCATAGGTGTTTTGAGTAGTAAGTCCTGTGTTTGAAGCAATACTTAAGTTTTTAGAAATTTTATAGTTAATTCTAAAAGAAGCATTTGTTCTAACAGCTTTTATATTTTGCTCGGTTCTTAAACTCTCTAAAACCCAGCCTAATCTGTTTACATCATCACCAGAACCACCATCTAAAGTTGAAAAATTACTAGGGTCCAAACCATTTTGAGTTGGATTGTATACAATGGCTTGTGAAAGTAAAAAGTTTTGAGGGATTTCTCTGTTGTCAATAGACAAACCAACGCTTGTTTGAATTCTTAATTTATCTTTACTATAAACTGTATTTGCACGTGTGTTAAATCGTTCATAAGACGAATTTAATTGTAGTCCTTCTTGTTGAAAAAAACCAACAGACACATTGTAAGTGATATCTTTTGTACCTCCTGATATGTTTGTATTATAGTTTTGAACGGGTGCATTATTGCTTGGGAAAATTAAACTATTTAAATCTGTTTCATTTTGAAATGAATAAGGATTTTTTACAATTTCTAAACTTGAAGCCGATTCTTCATCAAAAAAACCACCAACATTACGTTTTACAACTAAATCAAAATAGGTTTGTTCTACAGAATTCATTAATGGAATTGCTGCATTTCTGTGCTGAATAGCATAACTTACATTTGTTCTAACTTGTAAAGAACCTTCTTTACCTTGTTTTGTTGTAATTAAAATAACTCCAGTAGCTCCACGTGAACCATAAATAGCAGTTGATGCAGCATCTTTTAATATATCAATAGTTTCAATGTCTGATGGTGGAATTCTTGGGTCACTTTCTTGAATAATTCCGTCTACTACATATAAAGGAGTGTTATCTCCTAAGGTAGTAATACCTCTAATTAAAATTTCTGCCGAACCACCAGGTGTAGATGAGCTAATAATGTTTACTCCAGCTGCTTGTCCTTGTAATGCAGTCGCTAAATCTGACGTAGATATTTTTTCTAAGGCTTCAGACTGTACTTGAGTTACAGCTCCAGTTAATTCTTTCTTTTTTACAGTACCGTATCCAATAACTACAACTTCTTCAAGACTTTCAATATCAGGAGTCATTACAACATTCAGTTGTTTTCCTTTAACTTTAAGTCCTTGATCTTGCATACCCATAAAACTAAAAAGTAATACATCACCTACTTTAGCTTTAATTGTATATTCTCCATCAAAATTTGTTGTTGTTCCATTTGTTGTTCCTTTTAATAACACTGTAGCTCCAGGTATTGGTAAGCCATCATCTGAACTTGTTACAATCCCTTGCACAGTTATATTTTGTGCATGTGAATTAAAATTGCAGAAAAACACAAATAAGGATAATAACATATATCTGGCTATTACTTTTTTGGATACTAATATTTTTATTATTTCCATCTGATTAATTTTAATTTATTTGATTAAGATTTAGTTTTTTTAAAATCATATATTTATATGTTTTAAGAGTTATAAGTTTGTTAACAAAGAAAATGATTTTGAGGTCTACTCAATTTCTATAATTTATCTCTCACTTATTCTATTTTACCCTTAACATATTCTATTTTAATTAATAATAATTGTAGAAAATAGTTTGATAAATTGTTAAATGAAGAAATAACTTAATGGAGAATTTTAAAAGTGTTTGGTGGAAAGCGCAATTTTAATTTCAATATTATTAGAGCTTTAGTAGTGTAGTTAAAATTTAAACTGCCTTAAAAGTGATGAAATTTTAAGTCTAAACCAATTAACTTTTTAAGAGACTATAAACATATTCCGCAATTTTTTTAAAAATGGAATTTGTTAATATTAGATTTAAGAAATGTATGATGTTAATTTCTTAGAGAATCTAAAAGTAGTTTTATTTGGTTTAAATTTTACTTTTAAGGCAGTTAATAAAGAACTAGTTCATTATGTGTTTTGGCCTGGCTTTGTATTTATCCATTCTATCAATATCAAAATTTTCGAATTCTCTTTTTAATAACCATCGTGGGCGTTCTAGAGTTGATTCCCATTCAAAAAGTTCTTTAAAAAGCTGTCTTACTATTTTTGGATAACTAGCAGCTAAATTTGTCTGTTCTTTTATATCATTAGGAATGTAATAAAGTTCTGCAGGTCTATCTGGAAAACGTATTAATTTCCAATCTCCTTTTCTAATACATGCTCTTGTGTCTTTTTTCCAAAACAAGGCTTCATGTGGTTTCGAATTAATTTGATTGTTAATATATGGAAGTAAGTTAACGCCATCAATATCTTTTATAGATTTAGGATTTCCGCCAGCAGCAGCATAAAATGTAGGTAGCAAATCAAGTGTGCTAATTGGAGAATTATAAGTTGTATTTGGTTTTATTTTTCCTGGCCATTTCATTATAAAAGGTACTCGTATACCACCTTCTAAATGATTAGATTTTGTCCCGCTTAAAGGTAAGTTACTCGATGCGTTTTTGTCGGTTGGTCCACCATTATCGTTTGTAAAGATTACAAGTGTGTTGTCATCAATTCCTAGTTCTTTTAATTTATCTAATATTTTTCCAGAGGCTCTATCAAGAGCTAATGCCATCGCAGCTACAACTTTTCGTTTACCTTCTAAATTAGGGAATTTAGCTAAATCTTCAGGAGTGGCATCCATTGGGGTATGTACGGCATTAAAAGATACAAAAGCAAAAAAAGGTTGTTCATTTTTGGCTTTTTTTTCTATAAATTTTATAGCTTCATCAGCTAAAACATCAGTTAAATACCTTTCAGGTTCTACAAAGTTTCGAAACCCTCTCTCCATTAAATCTAATTTGCTTGCAGGTTCTTCTGAATATGCAAAATAACTTCTAGCTCCACCACGAAAACCATAAAATTCATCAAAACCTCTTTTGGTAGGGTGGAAGCGATCTGCACCTCCTAAATGCCATTTACCATAAAAAGCAGTTGCGTAACCTTGCTCTTTTAAATATTCTGCTAAGAATGTTTCTTCTACAGGAACTCCCATTTCATCGCCATCTGCACCAGATACAGCACTCATGTATCCCGGAACATTATTTTCTTCAAACCCAAACCTTTGTTGGTATTTCCCAGTCATTAAACCTGCTCTAGATGGTCCGCAAGTGGGATCTGTAACATAAGCCTGATTAAATAAAACTCCTTCTTGAGCTAATTTATTTAAATTTGGAGTAATCATTGTTTTACTACCTTGAAATCCAAAATCTGCATAACCTGCATCATCTGAAAACAACATAACAATATTAGGTTTTTTTTGTGCATTTGTAAATTGAATAGTTAATATAACAAGTGCAGATAATAAAATAGTTTTTAAATGTTTCATAATATTAAGATTCTTGAAAAGACAAATTATAGTAATAATTTTAAGTGTATTATTCAATATTTTTATATTAAGAATACCCCATTACTACAACTGCAACTATAATTACTAATACACCAAATAACATTGTGTAAAAAGGTTTTTTAGCTCCTTCCCATTCTTTATTTAAATAAGACCAAATGTTTCCAACAATTAGAGAAAGACCTAGCATAATTGGCCAAGCAATTACATCTCCTAGGCTACCCATAAGTGTTGCTCCTTGTCCGTAAATACCTAAAGCACCAAACCAAAGTATACCAGCAATGATAGACCACATATAAGCTTTACTTGCATTAGGAGTGGTAAATGAGCTCCATGTATTGTTTTTAAATAATAAGAATACAGCATAGCCAGCATTAATAGCAAATCCTCCCCAAAGCACTACTACCCAGATAGCTAGACTACTATTACGAGAAATTGCTCCGGCATTTTGAGCTAAATCTCCTATAGCACTTCCTGCTGTAAACCCAATAGCTAAAAAAGCGGATAAAAAACCACTTATAATAGCTATAATTAATCCTAGTTTTAAATTTACTTTTTCACCAGTAGTTTTGGTAATACTTTTAATTTTATCTTTTTTAACACCTGCATAAGCTGTTATAGCAACACCAATTAACATAATAGCAACACCACCTAAAATATAAGGTAATGCAGGTGCCATTTTTTGATATTCAACATCGGTGGCAGTAAATAAAGGAATTAAACCTCCTGCAGCTGCACAAACACCCATTACAATTCCATACGTTAAAGAAATACCAATATAGGGAACACTTTTTCCAAACATAATTCCACCAATTCCCCATAATGCACCAAAAGCCATTGCTTTTAATATGTCTTCAGTAGGTGCACTAGTAACAACATTATATAAATCTGGAGTTACAAAATAAGCCCATATAGTAGGAATTAATATCATTGCAAAAATTGAATGCACTAACCACCAAGCTTCCCATTTTAAAGGATTCATAAATTTCATTCCAAGGCCAAATGATCCTTGAAAAATACTTGCAAAAATTACTAATAAAAAAGGGAGAAATATAGATTCCATAGTATATTATGTTTTAGTTGTATTTTTAAACTTAAAATATATTGAATACTTGGAATGTTAAGTATTCAATATATATTTATAACTGGTTAGAGGGCAGTTGAAATTCGTTTTTTTACTAAATAATCATCTAAGGCTAAGTGCGAGCAATCATGACCAATTCCACTATTTTTAAAACCGCCATGCGGTAGATAAATAGCATATTTAACACCATTAATTTGAATTTCACCAAATTCTAATTCTTCAGTAAAACGCTCTATTCTTTTATGGTTATTTGTAAAAATGTAAGATGCTAATCCAAATTCAGTATCATTAGCTAATTCTAGTACTTCATCATCAGTTTCGAAACTCATAATTGCTGCAACTGGACCAAAAGTTTCTTTTCTGAAAAGATCCATATCTGGAGTTATATTTGAAACGATAGTAGGTTCAATCCAGTTTCCATTTTTAGGAAATCCTTCAGGTATTTTTCCACCATATTCTAATTTAGCTCCTTTACTTACAGCATCTTCAATCAAATTAAACATTCTATCTCTGTCTGATCGCGTAACAACTGGACCCATAAAGACCTCTGGATTTTCTTTAGTTCCGAAGCCTAATTTTAATTTAGAAGCTCTTTTTACATAAGCTTTCATAAATTTTTCATAGATATTTTTATGAACAAAAATTCTATTTGCAGCTACACAAACTTGGCCAGAATTACCAAATTTTAATCCAATAGCTAAATCTAACGCTGTATCAAAATCAGCATCTTCAAATATTATAAATGGAGCGTTTCCACCCAATTCCATTCCTAATTTTTTAATGGAAGTAACACTGTCTGCAATTACTTTTTGACCAGTAGCAGTAGAACCAATCATTGTTAAAACAGCTGGAATTTTACTAGTTGTCATAGGTATGGCAACTTCTTTGCTAGAACCTGCAACAATGTTTACAACTCCTGCAGGGAAATTAATGCTGTTTAATATTTCTCCAATCATATAAGTTGATAAAGGAGATAGCATTGAGGGTTTTATAATTATTGAACATCCGGCAGCTAGGGCAGGGCCTAATTTAAAGCCTACATTTAGTAGTGGAAAATTCCAAGCTAAATATGCTACAGCAACACCAGCAGGTTTAGAAATCATTTTATGAGTATGTGTGTTCTCATAATCTGGTATTTGTTCTTCTCTCATATTTTTCATTGCTGCAGGGTACCATTCTAAAGCATTAATTACAGCTTCAATGTCTTCATAAGCACCAGCGTAGGTTTTACCCATTTCATGAACCATTGCAGTTCTTAACTCATGTTCTTTTTCTAAAATGGCAGAACGGAGTTTAGTCATCCATGCAGTTCTTTCTGTGAGTGAAAGTTTAGACCAATATTTAAAACCTTTTTTAGCAGAAATTAAAGCTTTTTCTGCATCAGCTTTACCTGCTTTTGCTACTTCAGCAATTACTTCACCAGTGGCTGGGCATATCACATCTGCTTTTTCTCCACTTACAGCATCCACTAATTGTCCGTCAATATATAATTTTTTATAACCAAAATTTTGAGTTTTCATATCTGTATGTTTTAAATAATTGAACTTTCTGTTAAATTTTTTGTGATTGAAAATTTATGTAAAATCTTTTCATCAATATCAATTCCTAGACCAGGTCTATTAGGTACATCGATTAGACCATTTTTCATTTCAATTTTAGGGAAGGTTAATTTATCTCTTAATCCATTTTCTGTTTGATCGTATTCCATTAAAAATTCAGGTTGATTCATTCTTCCTGGAATTGATTCTAAATTAGAAATAAAATGCAAAGCTACATGAATTCCAATAGAGGTGCCCCAGGTATGTGGAATTAAATCAATTCCGTTTGCACTAGCAATTGCTGCAATTCGTTTTGCTTCTGTTAAACCACCACTTGCACATATATCTGGTTGAATTATATCTACAGCCTTATTTTTAATTAATTGTTGAAAACCGAACCTTAAGTACTCGCATTCCCCTCCAGAAATAGGTATAGTTGTTTTACTTCTTAATTCTTTAGACTGTTCATAAAATTCAGGAGAAATAGGTTCTTCAAACCAACCGATATCATATTTTTCTATTTTTCTAGATAGTTCTATTGCTTCTCTTAATGTGTAAGCGTGGTTAGAATCTACCATTAAGTCAATATCTGGACCAATTGCTTCACGAATACTTTTTACTATTTCTATATCTTGCTTTATGCCTAATCCAACTTTCATTTTCATAGCTTTAAAGCCTTGTTTTACGTATAATTTAGCTTCTTCAACTAGACCTTCTGCAGGGTTTTCATAGTTTGTAAAGTAAAGCCCAGTCGCATAAGGTCTTATTTTAGTTCTATGAGAACCACCTAATAAGGTCGAAATAGGTAAACCCAAAATTTTACCTTTTAAATCCCAAATAGCAATATCTATAGCACTTAAAGAAGCAACTAATATTCCACGCCTGGCATAATCTAATGTTTTACGATACATATGATTCCAGATTACTTCATTTTCTAAAGGGTTTTTTCCAATTACATGTGGAGCAATTATTTTAATACCTTCTTCTAAAATTGTTGCAGGTCCATATCCTTCTCCCCATCCATATGTTCCATCGGAAGCAGTAACTTTTACAACACAGATACATCTTTCAGAATATTCCCATTGTGAAAAGAAAAAACTTTTTGATAGTTTATCTTTAAGTACAAAGGTTTCAATTTTAATGATTTTCATGTTTTGATATTTTTTTGTTGACGCTAAAGCAGAAAACTGTATTTTATTTATTTGGATAAAATTATAGATTGTTGTAATTCCTATAATCTCCATAATTATCTTAAACAAATCAAATATTACCTTTATTTTGAATAGAAATATGTACTTGATTTTATATTTGTGTGTGTATAATTTTATTTTATTTATTCATTTTAAGGCAATAATTACTTAATCAATGAGTGAAAGGTATTATTAGTAAACTAAAATAGACTTAAATACTTCTATTAATGTTTAAAATGTAATAGTATTTAGTCTGTTTTTATTTTAAATATTGAAATATACAAGATTGTTTTATCTTTATTTTTTAATGAGGATATTTATGATATTACAATATACACGCAAATTAAACTCGTAAAATACTTCCATCAAAAGACTACGGGATAAAGCCAGCAATTCTTTTATACTTTTTATTACGTTTCCTTTTGACCTAAGATTTTAGCTTCCGTTTGGTTCTAGCTTAAATATAGTTTAACCTAAAATCAAATAAATAGTTAATGTAGTGTCGAATCGTTACGGATACATTCCGAATGAACTGTTTTTAAAAAAAGCAGAAGCACAGTTAATAGATGCTCACTTGAAGTATCACAAACGTATTATAAATAGAGGGGATAGATCTTTTATTACCGATTTTATAATTGAGGATGAGAATCAGTTTTCCTTAAAGAATGGGCAAGATAGAATCTTACCAATGCTACATTTTAAGAATTCGTATGAAGGAAATGAAAAGAATTCTGGATATTTTGGTTTTTATAGAGAAGTTTGAGATTGATATTTTTTAGAATGTTCAAAAAAAATTAATCACAAATACAATTACACTTAATAATAGCTTAATCTTAAACTATTTTATTAATAGAAGTACAAATGCTTCTGTCGAATCTTTCAATGTGAAGATTAAAGCTTTTAGAAGTCAATTTAGAGGTGTCAAAAATGTAGAATTCTTTCTTTTTAGATTAACCAGGATTTTTGCCTAAACACAATAATTA